>JAOTUT010000006.1 GCA_029863735.1 Ignavibacteria bacterium | reverse complement strand
TCTTACTTAAGTCAATTACTTTTAAGATTGGGTGAAGATGCTTCTAATTATTTTCAGTTCCAATATGACGATGCGAATAATAAGGGGATAATAAAACTTAATAGTGGCTCTCAAGCGGATTTTGAAGCTAATGAAATAATATTAAACAAACCGACAACGGTTAGTCAAATAAACACTAACGACATAATTTACCCATCCATCGTGGTTAATGACGAGGATGGCTCCGCGGTCACCATAACAATCACAATAGCAAAGCTTGATGATGGCCAACCGGACAATCTAAGAGCAAGTGTTAAATGGTGGCTTTCACAAACTCAATACGGGACACCTGAAGAAATGGGTGTTCAGCAATCTATTTCTTATAACAATGGTACACAAATAAGACCTACGGGTAGTGATCCGGTTGATGGAGAGGAAAACAAAAGCCAAACAGATGATTCAGGACTAATTGAGATATTAATTGAAAATTTGAGATCGACTCCGGCGGATACCTGGTATATTATGGTTGAAATTCAGGGAATAGTTTATACTGAAACATTTGACATTAATAATTATGTGATTCCATAAAAGATGTGACTTTTAAAAATGAAAGAAAAACTTCAATGGCTCGAAAAAAAGCCTTTTGATTTTAGCTGGATTAAATCTCTGATTGTGTTATCAATATTTATGATATTTCATGCCAATTCACAAATCAGAGAACACGACATTGAGACCTGGTTGCCATTTTGGGTTAACACTGCTAAAAATTGGTTTGGACTTCCTGAAGCATATCCTTTTAAGATTATCGACGGTTATCATATTTTTAAGGGATTGGGATTTATTATTATAGGATATTATTTTAAATCGACTTCAAACTGGAAATATGAAATTGTTAAATGGGTTATCGCATGGTTAGTATTTGATTTATTCTATCATGTAATATTTATTAAATTTTAAAACGACTTAATAAAAAGGAGAAGCCATGAAAAAATTATTAGTTTTAATTTTAATCATGTTTTTAAGTTTTACTGCTTTTGGCGGTAAATTTGGTTTGGGCGTTGCATTATCCCCTTTTCAATTTCGATTGAATGAGGACTGGTCGGCTGGTATTAATCCTATTTGTTTTGGAATTACCTATGAGGTTGTAAATAAATTTCCTTTAGGATTGTATATACAGCCGATTATTAGAAAAGTAAGCGATGAAAATGAAAGCTCTTTTGCGGCGCTTCTGCATATTCCTTTATTTTATAAATTTGGAATGGCTTGCGGTGCTGAGTTATGGAATGGAGAAAAGCAGGGCGGTTTAGTTTTTCCTTTTAGAAAGGACAGAGAATTCATATCATTGACTTATCGAATATGGGAAAATAATTAAAGGAAATACATGGGAGAAAACCAGGGATTAAATCACAAGCAATATGTATCTCTTTGGCATTACATAGAAAGACTGATTGATGAACGTCAAAAGCAGATTGACAATAAATTTATTGAACTTGAAAAAGCCTCAAATATAGCTTCAAAAGAAATGGAACGCAGGCTTGAGGGATTAAATGAATTAAGAAGTGATGTAATAAGTGACAGAGCTGAATTTGTTAAGACTGAATCTTTTCGCTTACAAATATCAGGAATTGAAAAAGCCATTAATGAATTTGAAAAACGCATAACAATTATTGAAACCCGATCAATAACCTGGTCGGCAGCTATTTTAATCTTTTTAGTGATTTTGCAAATTATACTTAAATTTTTTGTTTAAATTTCCTCCCAAATAAATACCCCAAATCAATGGCTGGAGGCTGCTACGACACTGGCAGCCTCTTTTATTTTTAAAAAACTGATTTCCGATTCTGTGACTTACGTCACATTTTTATTCTTATTAATGTCGATATTAATAGCGAGATGAAGATAGAAACCAAACATAAGGAGAAAGACAAGGGATTGATAATGAAAGAGACAGATTATAAAAAAGCTCAGTTAAAACATAGATCGGGTCATTACTATTTTTGGAGAATCGATAGAAGCGTCTGGTTATTATCAATCGGCACAGTTGTAATCAGGGAGGGTAACGAAAAAGACATAAAAGATTATTATAACAAACTGATCAACAATGAGCATCACTAATATTAACCCAAATGCATCTGTAACCATCGGTTACATTGATTGTAAGCGGTTTGAAAGTAAAACATGAAATATCACTCAAAGACAGAGGTTAAGCGTTTATATCGCAAATTTGAATCATGGAGAAAAGTAGCAGAAGAAATAGGATTTGGAACTGGTGCTTATTGGAATCTTATCGCATCCGGCAAACGGCAAATTTCAAACGATGCAAAGAAAACCTTGAAACAATATTTAGGAATTAAATCAAAGAGCAATCTGATAATGATCTCTGCAAGAATTGACAAAGGGCTTTACAAAAAACTAAACGATTTAAAGGGCAATCGCTCAAAACATATTCAGAAAGCATTGGAGGATTGGTTATCAATCAAATGAATTACCCACACGTAACAGAAATCATCCGCTCCAACTTTGGCGAAAATCCTTTCTGGACCTCAAAAGATAGAGACAAAGGAACGGCACTTCATAAGTGTATTAACTTAATAGCACAAGACAAATTGAATTGGAATACGGTAGATTCACAAATCTACAACAAAGTAATTGCCTTCCAGAAATTTCTTGCTGAAACCGGATTATGGATTTCAAGGACATTCACAGAAGGGTTGATTTCTAAAAGATATGGATTTGTTGGGACTCCCGATGCTTTGTTATTGCCTTCCGGGAATGGTGTTTATACTTTGGTTGATTGGAAATCCAGCATTGAGAAATATGTTGATTTTCAATTAGGCGGTTATCTAATACTTTTGGAAGAGGTTTTGAGGATTAGACCGGATATAGCTTGTGCAGTTGAATTAAAAGATACAGGATATTATAATATCCGTTGGGTTGAGGATTTAAAAAGAAAAAAACGGCAATTTTTACATTTATTGGCAGTTCACAATATTAAAAAGGAGTATGGCTATGAATAAAGATTTAGCTGTAAATACAGAGAAATTAGAAGTTGAAATTTCTCCAGTCTTAGACAAGGCGAATCAAATTCAGGTTGCAAGTCCGCAACAATATGAATTTGCTGGTGATTTTCTTAAAGAGATTAAATCGGCTCAACAGAAAATTAAAAATTTCTTTGGGGATATAAAAGCGAAAGCATACGCAACATGGAAGGCTATCAGTTCTCAAGAGCAGAATACCCTCCAGCCTTTTGTTCACGCTGAGGCGACCATTAAAAACAAAATGGTAATATTCAGGCGAGAAGAAGAGCGAAAGCGGATAGAAGAACAAAGGCGATTACAGGCGATTGAAGATGCTAGTGCAGAAAAGGAACGACAGCGAAAACTCAAAGAAGCAGAGAAACTTAAAACATCGGAACTTAAAGAACAGAGGATGCAGGAAGCCGAAGAAATTGTAGCTCCGGTTATGACGGTCCAATCAAATGTACCGGAGATTAAAGGTCAAAGTCTCAGGGATCATTGGGTAGGAATAATAAAAGACCCGCTTGAATTTATTAAAACGATTGCCAACGAGAAACCGGATTTGATTTACATGATTGAAATTAAACAAGGGAAGTTAAATCAATTCGCACAGAACACAAAAGGCGAGATTCCCTTAAAAGGTATTGAATTTAAAAACGAGCCGATACTGGCTTCAGGAGGTAAATAATGACTGAACATAAAGCATCCAATCCGTTAGTAGTAATTAAAAAGAATCTGCATTCTTTACTAAAAGATAAAGCGGAGGCGTTACCGCGGGGTTTTAATGAAACCCGCTTTATTCAAAATGCCTTAGTTGTGCTTCAGAAAACACCTAAGATACAGAAGATGGAACCTTGGTCAGTTGCGTTGACTTTATTAAAGGGTGCTTTTCTTGATCTTGATTTTGCTATGAAAGAATGCTATGCAATTCCCTATGGCAATGAACTGGTTTTCCAGACGGATTATAAAGGCGAGGTTAAACTTGCTAAGAAATATTCAATTCGTCCGGTCAAAGACATTTATGCCAAAGTTGCTCAGGAAGGGGATGTTTTCGATTTGATTATTGAGCATGGGCGGCCTTCTTTTACCTTCCATCCCAAACCTTTTAATGATGGGCAAATTATAGGTGCTTTTGCTGTTTGTCAATTTGAAGATTACGGGATGATTTACGAAACGATGAGCAAGAAAGATATTGAAAATATCCGCTACAAATTTTCAAAGTATCCAAAGAGCAAAGCATGGGTTGAGGTTTTTGGAGAAATGTGCAAAAAGACAGTAATTAGAAGATTGCGAAAACATATTACGCTTGAGTTTGAAAATCCCGAACAGATAGAAGCAGATGAAATCGGATCTGGAGTGGAATTCAAAGAAGAGCCAGAAGATGCTATAATGATGCCGGAAGCTATCGATGAAGAGGAACATCAAGAAGAACAACCATCGAAAAGAGAGCAGTTAATAATTGAATTTAAAACATTGATTGATAAAGCCTGGCAAAATTTAGATGGATTTAGAAAGGGCAAGCTGAAAAATTGGAAGCCAGAAGAGCATATAGATGAAGAAATAGAAAAATGGATTGACGATTTCAAAAAGGTTTTAGAAAAATAAACAAATACAAAACAAGCCAATTGCGCGGGCAGTGACTGGATCAATTTGGGACCCATAAGAAAATGAAAAAATACAAATCACTTAGGAGGATAAATGAAAAAGCATAAACAACAAAGATTTTATCCAAAAAGTAATAAAGAAGAACAATTATGGGTAGCATGGATCTTCATAATAACTGCAATAATAGTAGGTTGCATGTTATTTCTATATAATACGACTTAGGGAATTTTGTGAGCGAAAACCTCTTGACAAAAATACAAGGGATGATTAATTTTGAAATGTTCATACTACCTCCAAGAAGTATTGAACAAAACCGGCTGGGAAAAGTTTGAGAGTGCTCTATCAACCCCTGATTGGCTTCCAGCCGGTGCCTTTCAGGGTTTTTTATTTTTAAAAGGTTAATATGGAAGTCAAAGATTATTCTGAGAACTATGGAGAAGGATGGATAAGTATATATCGGTCATTAAAAAAAAAATCATGGTACAATAAACCCGATTATTTAGCTATGTGGATACATCTTCTTTTAAAGGCAAATCACAAAGAGCAACAAATAATGTTTGCGGGGGGAATAATAAATTTAAAACCAGGCGAATTTGTCACCGGAAGAAAGGTTTTAAGTGAAGAAACCGGAATTAATGAAGCGAAAGTGCAGCGACTACTTTCGTACTTTGAAACGAAAGAGCAACAAATCGAACAGCGAACAGACCGACAGAAACGAATAATAACAATAAAAAATTGGGATATATACCAACAAAGTGAACAACGAGTGAACAACGAGCGAACAACGAGTGAACAACGAGTGAACAACGAGCGAACAACGAGTGAACAACGAGTGAACACAGACAATAATATTAATAATATTAATAATATTAATAAAAATACTATTAAGCCGAAGCGAAAAGCTTCGTTTTTGAAGATTTCTTTTAATTTTGAAAAACAAAGCTGGATTAATTTAAACGGTACTCATAAATCTATTTGGATTGAAGCATATCCTGCATTGAGTATTGATGCAGAGTTAAATAAAATGAAAGCCTGGTTATTGGCTAATCCTAAAAACAGAAAATCAAACTATGAACGGTTTATAAATAATTGGTTGAGCAGGGCACAGGACGGAGCATCTAAAAGAGGAGGCGGGAATTTACCGGAGGGATTTGAAGGTGAATATGATTCTAAAACAGGGAAATGGTCATGAGAGATATGATTAAATGGGAGCTTGAAGATTCAATTATTGGGCTTGCTGTAAATTACAAAGAATTCCAGGATTTATTTTTTAATAAACTATACAAAGAATTATTCCATTCAGAGATTAATCAAAAATGTTTCGAGATGTTAAAACAACTCAACAGAAAAAGCAATATACAGCAGGCAATTTGGAATGATGGAATTCGGCAAAAATACTCTGAAGAAATCCAGCATTTAATTTATTGTATTAGCCAATTTGATTATCGCAAAACACAATGGGAGATTCTCGTTAAAGAATTAATTCAAAATGATTACAGAAGAAAACATGAACAGATTCTTATTGAAGCAAATCAAATGAGCCTCCGGGGAGAAAATACAGAGACGGTAAATTTTTTTATAACTGAATCATTAAAACAAAACCAGGATTTATTCGACCACAATATTTTTAGTCTTACTGAGTTATCCGATATTTACGGGACCGAAGAAAAATATAAAGAGATAAACGAAAGTGTTGTAAAATTTGGATTCATAGATTTTGACAACAAAGTGATAATAAAAAACGGGGATTTGATTATTATTGCCGGACGCCCTTCTTCCGGTAAAACAGATATAGCGCTGGCAATGTCAAAAAATATAGCAAAGAATTTTATTCCGGTCGGTTTTATATCTCTTGAAATGAAAGCACAATATTTAATGAATCGGCTTGCATTGGGAGAATCAAATAAGTCCGACAAACCAAAGAGATTTATTGAGGGCGTTGAAAAAATATCAAGACTACCGATTTATATTGACGAGTCTCCAAAACATGATTTAATAACACTCAAAAAATCGATATTGAAAATGGTTGATTATTATAACTGCAAAATTATTTTTATTGACTATCTAACATTATTGAATTCTCCAGAAGATTCAGAAAACAGGACCCAAGAAGTAACGAAATTAATCGGCACATTAAAAATATATGCCCGTGAGTTTAATATCCCGATTGTTGTATTGTCGCAATTATCAAGAAATGTTGAAAAGAGAAAAGACAAAAAACCAATATTAGCAGACCTGAGGGAATCAGGTGCGATTGAACAAGATGCCGATTTAATAATCTTTACTTATAAACCATATATTTATGGGGTTAAAACCGATAAAACCGGAACTTCACTAAAGAATCACTTATTACTTTGTATTCAAAAACAAAGAGATGGTATGATTGCGGATGTTCCGATTTATTATGATGCAGAGAACAAGATATTTGGTAATTGGCAAACAAAAGGAGACCTATAATGCCAAAAGGTTTATCACCGGTACAGAGAACAATCAGAGAACTAAACAGCCAGGGCATTGTTTGTGGAATTGTTGAGCGATGGATTCCCTATGCTAAAAAACCAGGCTTTGATGGTCCGCCCGGAGTCCGCAAGGATTTATTTGACATTATTGACATTATAGCATTATCAGAAAGAGGGGTTATCGGTGTTCAATGTTGTGGATCTGATTTCAGTTCTCATATTCAGAAAATAACAATCGAAAAAGCACAAGAAACTTATGAATGGCTGAGGACACCGGGGACACAAATGGAGCTTTGGGCATGGCGAAAAGTCAAGCTCGAAAGAGGTGGCAAGGCTATGCGCTGGCGTCCGCGGTTAGCTCAGTTTAGACTTGAGAATGGCAAAATAATTTATAATGAATATCAACCAGAAGGAATAGCAAAGGCAGAGAGTAAACTATTTTGAATGACTCAAACAAAAGGCGAGTTAGTCATGAACATAAGTAAAATTAAATATTTCAAAGAAAAGGTAATGATTGACTATGAGAATAATGGGGATGAGTTTAGCCTTATTTCAAAACAAACTCCATTAAAATCATTATCCAGTGCTTTATCAGCTTTTCAGAAATACACGGCAGATTTATTGAATGTTAAAGCCGGTTTCACAATTAAGGGTATTCATTTTAAAGAAGGCAATGAGGATGTTGAGCATCGGATTCGGGTTGTCGGTTCATATCCGGTCAAAGATGGAAAGGTTTTTAACTTTGTGACTCCGCTTGATGAAAGCTATGACAATGAAACGGCAAAAAATATTGAACTTCTCATTGAAGAGACGAAAAGGTTTGTCAATGGAGAACGACTTCAAACAAACATGAATTTTAAAAAAAATCCTAAAAAATCTAAAAAATAGTTATATTTAACTAATTCTTAATCAAAAGAAAGGAGAGTTCTATGGATTGGAAAGCATTCTTTAAATCACTGTTAGGCTTTGCGATTCCATTTATTTATTCATGGTTCACAAGTCACAATCCCGGATTTCCATTAGTAGAAACGGACTTCGTGGCGCTTGTAATATGGATTGTCGGGTCTGCATTCGGCGGATGGGAAGCACTCAAGATTAGGATGAAGCTAAAAACAGGGAAAAGTTATGAGGCTTTTCTTAAATCTTAGATGCATTATTATTGTCGCAATGTGTATTGTCGCAATCCGGTGCATCGAAAAGGGAGTTTTTGCCCGGATTGCAAACAATATTTAGGCGAGAAGAGACCGTATAATAATTTCTATAATTCAAAGGCATGGAAAAGATTAAGGATTTATAAGTTGACCAAAAACCCACTTTGTGAAATCTGTTTAGAAATGAATATCAAAACATTGGCTATTGAGGTAGATCATATAACCCCAATAGAGCAAGGCGGGAATAAATATAAAGAATCTAATTTGCAGTCTATTTGTAAACAGCATCACAGTCAGAAAACTATTGGGGAGCGAAATGGCAATAAAGGAATTTAAAGTTAAGGTGAATCGTAAGGGCTTCAGAATACTAAAGAAAACCAATTCATTCTGGAGGCGATGGAAAGTAGTAACGCCGATTCTCAATAGCTGGTCTGAAGTATCTGAGGCATTAAGCATACTCAAACAAGGCAAGGAATTAATTATTAATAAAGAGGGGAGGAAATGAAGCACATAGTCGCTATCCGCTTTGACTATAAACCATCTTACTATTGGCTAAATGAACGAATTGATCTATTCCATAAATTCACAATCAAATCACTGTACAACCAAACCAATAAAGACTTCATTTTTGTTATTATTACGAATGTAGCTCACAGATTAGACCCGGTCATATTTAAAGACTTCGATGTTGTTGCCCTCAATGGTAATGGAGGTAGTATCTTCAACGATGCAGGTATGATATTAAAAGAATATATAAGAAACAATGTAGAGGATAACGAAAGAGTAATAACTTCACGCCTTGATAATGACGATTACTATTTACCAAACTATGTTAATATTATAAAGCTATACGGAGTGAATGAAGGTGATTTCGTTGTTGACCTTCGAGGATATTGGTTTGATACGAGGACAAATGAATATTATACTAATAAGAGATATATAGAATTGAATGTTACTTCTCCATTTCTTTCGATGTATTCAACGAACGACCTGTATTTAAAAACCTGTTATGATTTGTCTCATGATAAGATGGGAAGTAAGCATCTAACAATAAAGCCATTCAGCGATGGATGGGTTCAAATCATTCACAAATATAATTACAAGATGGCTCGCATTAAACCAGGCGGACTTGAAGGTGAGCGAGTAGAAAGGATAGGGGGGTTTGTATTATGAAATCTCCCTTTTATTTGAAACTCAACTTTGATAGAAAGAAACAGCAAATGAAAGTAGGGATAACAAGATTTGGTTTAATTATATTATATATAAAAAGTATAGTAAGGACGCTTAAACAAATCTCTGTAAGGTTGACGAAAAGAGCGAAGTCAAACTTTCACGTGAAATTTTTTGGGGGTTGAAAATTTTCTATATAAAAAAGGGAAGGCAAGAAATGAAAGTTAAGCAAGATGAGTCTATGAAGTTTCACAAATTTTTTAAAGGTCATTATCGCAAGAGAAATGAACTGGTTGTGGATTTATTGCAGATCCACAAACCCAAAAGAATTATCGAATATGCAGCAGGTGATTCCGATATACCGGAGCTATTATTTAAAAGAAAGGGCAATTACAAACCTGAAAAATATTTTTGGTCGGACAGGGAAATTAAATTTGTCAAATTGGCTGCAGCAAGACTTGAAAAATATCAGAAATATTTTGAATTCAAAAAAATTGATGTTGACACGAATGATTTTCTTGACGTTTCATGGAATAGTTTCGACTGTTTGATTGCGAATTCGCCTGAGCACGTGAATAGAGATTTAACAATTTTGGCTTCATTGAAAAAAGAATGTTTAGTGATAATGACGTTGCCGAAGTTTTTAATTCAGAGCGGAGGGCATAAAAGATGTTTTGGAATTGAAGAAGAAGTGAGGATTCGTTATGGGAATTTGATTAGGATTGAGAAAATAATCGATTTAGAAAAAACAATAAATTATAAATCATGGTTTGTGTATGGATTTAAAAGCTAAAATATTCGAAGCGAAGCGGTTAGCCATTGAGGAGCCGAATCCAATTCCAGAATTTATAGAGAGAATGATTAGGCGGAAAGAAAACAAATACTATCCGTTTCTTTATCATCTTGCGAAGTTGACAAAGCCGAAATTTGTCGTTGAATTGGGAACTAACAAGGGGACCGGAGCACTTCATTTTAAATTTGGTTATCCTGAAGCGATTGTAATAACGATTGATAAAGTTCAATTCAATCAGAGGTTTTTATTAAAACAGAATATTTATGCTACTAAAAGCGATACAAGAGATAGTCAGAATTTGTTTTTCGTGCTGAATAAGGTTGATATTTTATTTATTGACTCGCTTCATACTTATGCTCAGGTCGTAGCCGAACTGGAATTGTGGGGTTCCCAAATTAAAGAAAACGGAATTTTGCTTATGGATGATATTCGATTAAATACCGGAATGACCGAAGCATGGAATTTAATAGAACTAAAAGACAAATTTGAATTTAAAGAGTTGCATCCGGCAGTTTCTTTTGGAGTGGCAATATGGAAAAATTAAAATATTTAAAACAATTATTTCCGGAGTGCGATTTATCGGCATTGAGTGAAATCGGAATTAATGAAGCGTACCGATTAACCAAATATCTGAATGAACAATTAGAATTGTCTGAAATGGATTTTGGTTTGATTGTCGGTTATTCGCTGGCATACCAGAGATGGAGCGAATTGAGTAAAGAGGTTAGTGAGTTAAAAAGCAAGTCGAGACAGACAAGGAAAGGCGATCTTGACATTCATCCGTTGGTAATAGCCGAACAAAAGCACTCAATTATTTACCGGCACTGGTGTAAAGCATTAAGCGAAGAGTTCAAAGGCGATCAGTTCCCAACACCATTTCCGCTTGGTCGTGGCTTGCCAAATAAAGACGATGATGAATTAGATGATTTTATTACTCAAAAACAGCAAACGAAAGATGGGGATTAAATGGCTTCGGCTGGTAGAAAAGACAAGCTAACGGAAGCGACTAAAAAAAAACTATTGAATGCAATCAAAGAGGGGATGCCGATTTCCCATGCACCGGCTTACGCAGGTATTTCATTTAGAACTTATTATAACTGGAAGCAGAAAGGGGAGGCGACCGCGGGAATACTTCTTAAATATAATTCTCTTTCTGAAGAGAAAATTAATGAACTTGAAAACGACAAATACTTTTTATTTGTTCAATCTTTAAAAAAAGCTGAATCTGAATTTATAATGACAAACTTAAAAAGAATAAAGACAGCAAAGGCAGGTTGGCAATCCTCCGGCTGGTTATTAGAAAGAAGATTCCCTGATTTATTTGGAAAATAATGATCTATTATGACGAACTTAAATACGTTATCGAAAAACTACCTATTCCCAATGGAGCGGGAGCAGGCAATCCAATTAAATTAATTCCCTGGCAAGATAAAATCCTTCAGGAGTGCTTTGGAGAAAAACGCTATGATACAATTTACATCGAAATCCCTAAAAAGAACGGCAAGACTTCACTAAGTTCCGGTCTATTGGTTGCTGAATTTGCTATTGATAATGAACCCGGACCCGAATTCTATTGCTGTGCAGGCGACAAAAATCAGGCTGGTATTGTATTTAGTATTGCAAGCTATATGATCAGAGCAACACCGGCGCTTAAAAAACGAATTCAAATCGTTCCATCACAAAAAAGATTCTTTTGGAAAACAGATCACACCCGATTATTTCACGCATTAAGTTCAGACGTTGACAAAAAACATGGATTCAATCCATATTTTACTATTTTCGATGAACTCCATACCTTCAAAAAGCGTGACCTTTACGATGTTATGAATGCCGGTGATATTGCAAGAGAAAATTCATTCAAAGTAGTAATTACGACCGCGGGCAATGATATGAGTACAATTTGTGGTGAGCTTCACGAAAGGGCAGAGAAAACAATCAGGGGAGAATTACCAGAGACCGATTTTAAGGGTTATATTTTTACGGTTGAGGATAAAGAAAAATGGAGGGATGAGGAGCAATGGTATATTGCCAATCCATCTTTAGGCGATTTATTCCCAATATCAAAATTGAGAAAAAAATACAATGATGCTTTTCAAAAGCCGATAGCGGAGGCGATGTTTAAAAGACTGCATCTCAATATTTGGCAGGAGAATAAATATCAATGGGTGCCGGTTGAGTGGTTTGATCGTTCAATTGTGGAAAAAATAGAAAGGTCAAAATTTGCTCAAGGCTTTGCAGGACTTGATTTAGGCTTTGGAGGCGATACTACTTCTTTAAGTATTTTAAAAAAAATTGACGATTTTTTCATTTTTGATACTTATATTTGGATAACAGACGCCGAAGCTATAAGGCAGGAGAAAATGTATGGTGTTTCCTATCCCGATTGGATTCGTAAAAAATACGTTAGGCGTTATGGGAATGAAATCCCCGATTATGACATTCTTGAAACAGAAATCACTCAAATACTTAGAGACAATGGAATTAAAATCTGTGGTTATGACCGCTGGAAAAGTCATAATTTGGTCGGTAAGTTATCGAGGTATTTTGAAATGATCGGAGTTGCGCAGGGACCAAAGACAATGACGATGCCAATAAAAATCTTAGAGTCATTATTGAGCAGCGAAAAAATAAATCACTTAGAAAATCCAGCAGTCAGGCAAGCCTTCAAAGATATTTATATCAAAGAAGATATAAATGGTAATGTTCAAACCGATAAGCAAAAATCCTTTCATAAAATTGATCCGGTAGTTAGTTTATTAATGGCTTTACAGATTGAAGAAACGCAACCGGAAAAGAAACCGTCTATTTACGAGAAAAGGGGAATGTTATAATGAACCCTATTCTAAAAAATGCTCCTATTGATTTATCGGTTATTTATTTTTGGAAGTGAAATGAATGCGCTTATAGATTTTATTGTACTTTTTATTTGTTTACTGTTTATTTTATATTTGTTCATAGAATTTTTGAACGGCTTGCTGAAATATGATGGGAATTTAAGACAAATGTTTATTGACCTGAAACAAGAATTTAAGAGAATATTAAAATGAAATTTAGAAACCTTTATACCGGAGTTAAAGGGAGTGTTCTCCAGCTTCTATTGTCAGAGCAAGATGAAACCAAAATAGCCGTAACTGAAAACAATGCCTTAACAATCTCGCCTTTTTTTGCCGGTGTTAATGCACTGGCTCAATCAATAGCTCAACTTCCATTAATTACTTACAAAAGAGGCGATAATGATTCCAGGGAAAGAGCAACAGGCATACCGGAATTTGATTTATTGAAATCTCAGGTTGGGGAGTTTACGACTTCTTATGAATGGCGCTTTGCCATGATGGTCAAATTGCTGATTAAAGGTAATGCTTTTAGTCAAATATTTAGAAATACCAAAAAAGAAGTAATTGCATTAAAATTTATAGATCACTCACAATTTAAAATTGATAACGGGCAAATAAAATTTCAGTTAAAACCGAATGAAGATAAAACGGAGCGGGAATTTAATGATTTAACATTGAAAAGGTCGGACGTACTTCATTTAAAATATTTTATTAAGAATGGAGTAAACGGGACGGGTATCCTTGAATATGCAACTGGAGCATTAGGGTTTTTACTTGCTGCAGAAAGGTTTGGTACTGATTTTTTTACGAATTCAGCTATACCTCGTGTTTTATTAATTCATCCAGGGGAGTTGGGAGAGACAGCAGAAAAGAATTTAATCCAAAGTTGGGTTGAGAAATTTAAAAAGCGTTCCAAATGGGAGCCAGGGGTTCTTTCCGAGGGCATGGATATGAAGCTGCTTACAATTCCAAATGATCAGGCACAATTTTTAGAATTAAGGCAATTCCAAATTACAGAGATAGCGAGATTTTTAAGAATCACTCCTCATAAGCTTCAGGATTTAACCAGAGCAACATTTTCAAACGTGGTCGAGCTTAATCAAGAATTTATTATTGATTCATTAATGCCGATTACAATAAACTGGCAGCAGGCAATCCAAAGGGATATTTTCAGAAAGAGACCGGAGTATTTTTGCGAGTTTCAATTCAATGATTTGATTAGAGGAAACCTGTTAGACAGGTTTAATGCTTACCGATTGGCTATCCAAAGTCGGTTTATGACAATCGAACAGGTGAGGAAGTTGGAGAATTGGAACGAGTTATCTGATGAAGAAATTAAAAGGAATTTGCAGCAGCTTGAGAAAGTTAATCAGGGGGGGAATCTTAATTCAACAAATCCAAATGAACCAGTTGGCAGAGAATCGATGACAATGGGAGTATAAAAAATGAAAACCCAATTAGAACTTTTAAAAGGCGTAAAGGAACTTTTTGAATGTGACTTTGAAGTCACAAAAGAAACTCAAACCGAATTAGAGTTTACCGGCTATGCCTCTGTTTATGATGTTGTGGATCTACAAAAAGAAGTTGTAAAACAAGGCGCTTTCGATGATTTTTTAGAAAACCTAAAAGACCCCGGACAAATCCCTATTCGTTTCAGACATACTTTTGATGTTGGATATCACAAGGAATTGATTTCCGATGAACATGGACTGTGGATTAAGGCAGCTATTGATAAAACTATCCCGGAGGGTGCTTTTGTGGCAGGGTTAATCAAAGAAGGCGGATATTCCGGCTTGAGCATCCGGTACAATCGTGGAATCGGTTATCGTGATGGGGATATTGTATATTTAACAAAATTAAATTTGGTTGAGAACTCAATAACATCGGACCCGGCTAATCAATTCGCATTGATTGATGGGATCAAAGAAAACAAAGAGCTTTATTTACTTTGGAAGAACTTTATGCTGGAGCAATTAAGATTATCGGGATTAAGCAAAAAAGATTCAAAGGAAGTTTTTACTTGCGGAGTTAATGGTTTCGAGTGTTCGATTGAAAAACGGCTTTTAAATGAGGTGCTTAAAATATGGGATTAAAAATACTTCATCAAATTCATATAACAATTTTGTCTTGAAATCAAAACAAAAAAAATATTGCATTTGTAATATTACAATCGTTATATTGCGATAGTTGTGCTCGTATGAGGCTGAGACTGAGCGTCCAGGCAAGGTCAAGGCGATTCGTCTAAGAATCCAATCATACCTAAAAAAATTTAATCATAAGAAAATTGTCTCAATTAGGAGAATACTAAAATGAAAAATATAATTTACACCGCAAATGGCAGTGCTTACTTCCCTGGTAATTTACTGACAAATCTTGAAGGCAAAAAGGATGCTGCATCTGAAATCAAGGAAGAATCCAAAAAATTATTCGAAAAATTCAAAGAAGCGAATGAAGCGCTCAAGTCGGAACTGAAAAAGGATTTAGAAGATCAACAGAAAGAAAAGTTGAGTAACATCCATACTACCTTGAATGAATTGTCCGCTAAAATGAAGGAGAATACCAATAAATTTGATCAGGTTGAGAAGGAAAGAAAGGAATTGGAGCAGAAAATCGAAGATCAGGAGAAGGAATTTGCTCAGAAGTTAGCGGATATGCGTCCTGCCTCTATTGAGGATGCTGAAAAAGAAGTTAAGAAAATGGAATTGGAAGCGACCAAGGAATTCATGAGAACCGGAATCCTTGAGCAAACGAAAGAAGTTTATAAGGATTTAAACCTCGTTTCTCCCAAAGTGATGATCGAAAAGTGGGGTCAAAAAGCTACCCTTGGGCTTTCCGGTAATGAATTTATCATCCCCGCCGAAATCGACTCCATGATTCAACGTCTTGTTTCTCAGGAATCAGAGATACTTGATCTGGTTAATGTAGTTAGAACCACAACCAGGGATTATCGCAAATTAATCAATCAAAGAGGCGCCGGTATTGCGAAAGCAGCCGAAACCACTTCCCGGAGTGCTCAAACAGCACCGACATTATCTGAAGTTGAGCCATCTTATGGTGAGTATTATACTCTGTTTGGTATTTACAACCATACGCTTGATGATGCCGGATTTGATATTGAGCAGGAATTGCTCGATGCCACTTCCATTGATTTTGCGGAAAGTATTGATACTGATTTTGTCAGCGGGTCGGGTACGAATACCATAAAAGGACTAAATGCTTATTCCGCGGTAGCTTCTCCATCTTTTGGTCAACTGTTAAAAATAGTTTCAGAGACCGCCGGTGGAGCAGCTATTACCTATAATGATTTGATGAAAGTCATTTACGGTATCAATAAGCGTTACCGAAGAAACGGAGCGATTCTCACAAATAGGGCAACTGTTGCCACTATCCGACAAATCGAAGATACCAATGGAAATCTGGTAATGAGACCTTCTTTTAACGAAGGTCGTTTTGAAGAGAACTTCTTAGGTTATCCGGTTAAAGAATCCGAAGAAGTTTCGACCATTTCAGGCGGGAACCGGGCGCTTTACTTCGGTGATTTCTATCGTGGCTATCTATTGCATATTCTTAGGGGTATGCGAATGATTCGTGATCCATACACAACCAAAGGAACGGTTCTGTTTTACGTATGGGAAAGAGTCGGTGGCGGATTAGCGGATTCGACTGCTCTTTGCACCTTGCAGATGACAACTGCTTCATAAACAACCCAAACCTATTCAGTATGGCTGGTTCTATTGCCGGGAGCCAGCCATATATATAAAAACAGGCGAAAAGGGGAAAAGAATGAAGCTAAAGAGAGTCAAATCCGATTCAGCGGTAGAAGTTTTTGTAAGTGGCAAAGGGATTAAATCGGTTATAATCATACCTGGAGGCAGGCGTATTGTTGGGAGCGTTTATAAATACGCTAAACTCATATCAAAATTTTCAGATGTTTATATTCACTGGGCCATTGGTTTCAATCGTTTCAAAAGAGAAATGGAGCGGATTGAACCCGATTTTGTTTTTGTCTGGGGAGATGGTCAAACTAATTATGCCTTTGCTCAAAGATTGGGTTTGAGTTATGTATTAGTTGAAATGGATGTTTTCTCTTTGCGATGGGGAGACATGAAAGCTCATTGGTTTGAACCGGATATGGTTAAGGGTGCTGAGAAAATCATCTGCACAAGTAAGCTTCACGCAGAATATTTAAAAAAGAAATACAAAGTAGAAAGCCTGATTATTCCATTGAAGCCTTTCTCAGAGGATTTGGAATTTTCTCCGAAACCAAAAATACCTGGCGGTAATAATTTAGTTTATGCCGGTAGTTTGGTCGGATCAAAGGATAGGCATGCTCCCTATGGTTATCGTTATTATATCCCATATTTCAAAAAACTAAAGGCTTTGGGCTGGAATATTCATTTATACCCGGGCTATGAACTTTCAAATGATCGAATTGATGAATATGACAATGCCGGATTTACGATTCATAATCATATTGCTCAAAATGAACTTTATAGAGAACTATCTCAATATGACGTTGGTTTTCATGGTTACAATAAAGAAGGCGTTCCCGAAGTCAGTTTTAATTATTCTCAAATGTGTTTGCCAAATAAAACATGGGAATACCTTGCAGCCGGAATTCCGACAATTAGCTACAATGGCGGGTTCAGTTCTGATTTCATCAAAGAGGGCGGATGGGGTAAAAAATTAAGGACATTAAATAAAGAATTCAGTATTGATAATATAAAAATTACCTATAAAATGAGACATGAGAATATAATTGATCCTTATGTCGAAGATTTAAAAAAACTTTTGGGGATTGTTCAAAATGCAAATATCTCATAGAGCATTAACAAGTGGATTAGCAACCATTACCTTAGAAAAGCTCAAAGAGCATCTAAGGATTACTCACGATCAACAGGATGATTATATTACTGCTTTAGGAAAGGCAGCAGAGAATCTGATTACCGATTTGACGGATATTCAACTAAGATATTCGGAGCTTGAAATATATTTCAATGAATTGTTGATTGACATCCCTATTCAGCCGATAAAAACTCCGATCACAAACGAATTGGAATATTGGGATGAAGATGACTACACCGCTTTTGATTCCGATGATTACGATTTTATTATGACAAAGAATAATTTGAGAATTTATATTGCGGTAGATCAATTTGATATTACCGATTTGCCGGTTAAATACAAATATCACATCAAGTTGAATGCAGGATTTGAAAATGGAATAACTGATGGCAGGATAGAATTAGCGGTTTTTATGCTGGTCGCACTCTGGTACAATAACAATGTGCCGATAAACCAGGCGAGATATTATAAGATTCCGTATTCATTGCAGTCTATTATTTGGAATTTAAAAGGGATTATTTTTCATGAGGCTTCGTAATGGTTTTTAATTATCCGGTTGCATATTATGAATTGACTTTCAGCAATGATACAATGGGCGGACAGACAACCTCCCAAACAGAGGTGATTGAAACATTATGGACAAAGAAAGAAGAGCTTGACGGCAGGGAATTATTTGATGCTCAAAGACTGAAATATGAAGAGCCTCGAAAATATACCTGCCACAAAAGAACGGATATTAATATCGGTGGTTTGATTTATGATGATTCAAAGTATTATATAATTAAATCGGTAAAAGAAATTGACAATTATCTTTATGAATTATTGGCTTCAAGATACACAGAATTGGATGCTTAGGATGATAAAAGGCGCTGATAAAATAAGAAAGAATCTTAAATATTTTGGCTCTCGTGAACAGAAGAAAATATTTGATACCGGAGTCAGGAAAGGCGCCACTGTTATTTTGAAAAGAGCAAAAGAATTAGTGCCGGTGAGAAGCGGTGAACTAAAAAGATCATTGGGGGTAGTTAAAAACAAGCAATTAAGCAGAGGTGAGAATTCAGGTTATTCAATTACTACCCGAAGAGGGAAAAAATTTAGAGGTTGGTACGGGCATATAGTTGAATTTGGCTATGGAAGGCAGAGACCGCAACCATTTTTAAGACCGGCTATAAATGAAACAAAAGCCGAAGTAGTAAAAACAGTCGGCGATGAAATTTGGAACGATATGGAAAAGAGGTTAAATAGATAATGCCAATACCTCTTTTAAATCAATGGGTAAGTCAGGGGCTTAAAATCCTAAAAGGCTCCAATGGCACATGGGATGATACTTTGACTGAATCAATAACGCCTTGCTGTATCCTGAAATTAGGCAGCACTTATTTCTTATATTATACCGGCTCGACCGCAACGTCGGTGAATAGAAAGTTAGGAGTGGCAACTTCAACCGATGGAGTTAACTGGACAAAGTATGGCAGTAATCCCATTATAGATTTTAGACCAACACCGGACGATGAAGAGGGTATTTTTACTGCCGTTGGGGTTGTTGATGGTGGGACTATCTATTTATATGTTGGAGAAATGACCAAAGGAATAACCGCCAATACGACCCTTTACACCTCAACCGATGGATTTAATTTCACAAGAGGAAATATCGTTCTTGATCACACTGATAGTTCTATTTTGGGATATGGGGACGAAATGTATCCTTTAGGGATTCATAAAGGGAGTACTTATTGGTTCCTGAGATATACCGGTGGTGGGTCGACTAATTGGGGATTGTATATTGCAAGATTATCCGATCCCGATACGGTTTTTGATACTTATGATACTGGCACAGATTGGGCGATTGGAAGTTCTAATCCAAATATTTATGATATTTCTACACCTTATT
>JAOTUT010000177.1 GCA_029863735.1 Ignavibacteria bacterium | reverse complement strand
AAAACTTCAAATCCCAGAGAACCAAATGAGTATATTTGAATTTCAGGATGATAAATTGAGAGGAGAAATAACTGATCTGGAAATTGAAAAGCTTACTCCGTTGGAAGCACTTAATAAATTGAACGAGCTAAAAAAGAAAGTAAAAAAAGAAGGACATTAATCAAATGTTGGGCACAAAAAGTTATGGATTTGTTTTTGTTCTTTTAATTGCTCTTTTATTTACTGAAGCCTGCAAGGAAGATCGCATCAATGATCCAGAGATGAAAGCTTATGTCGAATCGATAATAAAGGAAAGAAAAGAGAAGGATTATAGCTTGCAGTTTGATATTAACTCACCTTTTAACCGTGATACTACCATTACATTTAAACCTTTGAATTACTTCGAACCAAATCCCGATTTTATTTTCAAGTCGAAGTTATTTACTTATGAAGTGCAGGACACAGTAACAATTCTTGGTACTAAAGGTGAAAAGAGACCATCTATACTAATCGGCTACCTTGGATTAAATTATGAAGGTAAAGTATACAAAGTAAATGTTTATAAAAGCTTCAGCAGAACCGGGGATGAATACTATAGCATTTGGTTTACAGACAAAACCACAGGAAAAGAAACTTATGGCGTTGGAAGGTATCTTGATTTTGAACTAAATGATGATCCCGATTTCATTTACAAAATAGATTTTAACAGAGCATTTAATCCATACTGTTCATACTCAGCTTTGTTTACTTGTCCCATCCCTCGCGAAGAAGATCACATTGATATAGAAATTGAAGCTGGGGAGAAAAATTTCCATTAATACTTTTTGTTGAATTATATCATTGAAGTTCATCATTCTGAACGGTACTTCATTTTGAATTTATCCTGAAGATAAAATCCTATATTTTCACCTTCCAAAAGAAAAAATAATTAAACGGTAAGAATGACTAAGAAATATTTACAGATTTTGTTAACCTTGATGATTCTGGTAATCAGTAATATGATACTGCTGCCACAGGAGTTGCCCGGAACAAAGGTGGTTAAAACTTATTACCCAAACGGAGTTATAAAAACTGAAGGTCAGTATTGGTATGATAAGCTTAATGGTTTTTACAGAGAGTATTATACAAATGGAAAAATATGGAAAGATTGGAATTTCAGCAACGGAAAAGAGCATGATCTATCAACCTGGTATTTTGAAGATGGATTAGTTAGCATTGAGTGGAATTACAAAGATGGTGTAAAAGATGGTATCTCACGTTGGTATTATGAAAGCGGTGAACTTTGGGCTGAACAGAATTATTCCAATGCCGTACTTCAGGGGATAACTTATACTTATTATAAAACTGGAGAACTTCAAGGTGAATGGAGATATGTTGATGGAATGCTTCAAGGTATCTCAAGAACTTACTATAAAACCGGCGAAGTGGAAGTTGAAAGAACTTTTATTGATGGTAAGCAAAACGGAAAAATCTTTATTTACCACGAAAACAAAATGGTCGCTGTTGAAGCCGTTTTTATTGACAATAAAATTGAGGGTACTGTCCTGCTTTATGATATGTCTGGTAACCTTCGTGTGAAAGATGAGTATCTGAGTGATGAGCTTCTTAATCGTGAAAGATTTGATTTTGAAGGCAAGTTTGAATCCAAAGAGGAACTGCTTAAAAATTATACAGACAGTGGTTCATTGCTAGATGAAACTTTCATTAAGGACGGTGTTAAACAGGAAGTTGCTAAAACATATTATGACTCCGGGTTTCTGAAAGAGGAAATTCCTTATAAAGATGGTGTGATTGACGGAATTTATATTACATATTATGAAGACGGAATTGTGCAGTCAAAAGTTGATTACATTAACGGGGAACAGAGAGGAATGAGAAAAGAATATTATCCTGATGGTCATCTGAAACTTGAGACTGTAATAAAAGACGGAATGAAAAATGGTCTGGTAGTTAATTATTATGAGGATGGTTCTCTAAAATCGATGGGGACGTATGTTAATGATATTCTTGATGGAGAATACAAAGAATATTACCAAAATGGATTGCCAAAATCTGAAACAAATTACAGTAATGGAGAAATTGATGGTAAGAAAAATTCGTATTATGAAAATGGTGCTTTCCAGAAAGTGGAGAATTACTATAAAGGTAAGCTCGATTCCTATGTTCGCACATACTATCCTAACGGCTTTATTAAAAGAGAAGAATATTATAAAGATGGGAAACTTTTGAGAAGTAAAGATTTTAACGAAGAAGGTTACATGGTTTCAACTTACGGGTATTAACTCTATTTCTTATTGACCCAATAGGAAGATCACACCCCAACCGGCAAATGAATTTTACTACTGCTAATAATTATTTAATTTTGGATTAAGAATCAGGACAATTATGAGCAAGAAATTTACCATCGGTTTAATCCAGATTTCTTTCAGCAAAGACACTACAGAAAATTTGAAGAAAGCTATAAGCTGGATTGAGAAAGCGGCCAAATCAGGAGCACAAGTTATCTGTTTGCCCGAACTTTTTAGATCGCAGTACTTTTGCCAGACAGAAGATATAAGCAATTTTAATCTTGCAGAAATTATTCCGGGTGTATCAACCGATGCAATTTCCGAAGCTGCAAAGAAAAACAAAGTTAGTGTCGTGGTCCCACTTTTTGAAAAAAGATCCTCAGGAGTTTACCACAATAGTTTGGTTGTAATTGATAGTGATGGAAAGATTCTTGGTACTTACCGGAAAATGCACATTCCTGACGATCCTGGATTTTATGAAAAATTTTATTTCTCACCCGGTGATCTTGGCTATAAAAATTTTGAGACTTCGTTTGGAAAAATCGGCACTTTAATTTGTTGGGATCAATGGTATCCTGAAGCTGCACGTTTAACATCACTCCAGGGTGCAGCAGTTTTGTTTTATCCGACTGCAATCGGATGGCATCCTTATGAAAAAGAAAAACACGGAAGAGCACAGTATGAATCATGGCTGACTGTTCAGCGAGGACACGCTGTTGCAAATGGAGTTTATGTTTCTGCTGTTAATCGAATCGGATTAGAAAAAGTAAATGATGATTCACCGGGAATAGAATTCTGGGGTCAATCATTTGTCTGCGATCCGCAGGGAATGATTATCGCACAGGCTTCAGTTGATAAAGAAGAAATTCTGATCGCAGAAATTGATATTGAAAGAATAGAATATATCAGACATAATTGGCCCTTCCTTCGTGACAGGAGAATTGATTCTTATCAGGATATTTCTAAAAGATTTATTGAATGAAAATTTACCGCTAAGACACTTAGCTCACTAAGAACAACTTAGAGAAACTGAGTGCTCTTAGTGTCTGAGTGGTGAAAAAAATGATTGCAAGTAAGTACAACTTATTACCCGAATGGTCTCCTCACGAAGCCACATGGATTGGCTGGCCCTACAATAAAAGTGACTGGCCTGGAAAGTTTTCTCCTATCCCTTATGTTTATGCCGAGATTGTAAAGTATGTTTCTCGAGGAGAAAAAGTCAGTATATTTGCTCAGTCAAAAGAACACAAACTCAAAGCAGAAAAAGTTCTCAAAGACTCTGACGTTGGTTTGTCCAATATTAAATTCTTTATAAAAAAAACTAACCGTAGCTGGCTTAGAGATTCAGGACCAATATTCGTGAAAGATGGTAAAGATATTGTAGCGCTCGATTTTAAATTCAACGCGTGGGCTAAATATGATGATAACAAGCTTGATAATAAAATTCCTTCTTTCATTTCTGAAAAATTAAACCTTAAAAGAATTGTTGCAGAAAACAAAGACAAACAGGTTATTCTTGAAGGTGGTGCAATTGATACTAACGGTAAAGGCACTCTATTAACTACAGAAGAATGTTTGCTGGATGAAAAAATACAGGCACGAAATCCGGGATACACTAAACAGGATTATTTTGAAGTCTTCAAAAAATATTTTGGTGTTTCAAATGTTATCTGGCTAGGAAAGGGGATTGTTGGTGATGACACTCACGGTCATGTAGACGATCTCTGCAGGTTTGTAAATGAAGATACGGTTATTTTAGTCTTTGAAGAAAATTCCTTGGATGAAAATTATAATTTGTTAAATGAAAACAGAGAAAGACTTCAAAATATTTACTTGCCAAATGGCTCGAAGCTAAATGTGGTGGCTTTGCCTATGCCTTCGCCTCAAATTTTCAAAAGACAAAGACTGCCAGCCAGCTATGCTAATTTTTACATTTCAAATTATGCTGTACTCGTTCCAACTTTTAACGATCCGAATGACAGAATTGCTTTGGGGATATTATCGGAATTATTTCCGGATAGGAAAGTAATTGGTATTCATTCCGTCGATTTGGTTTTGGGATTGGGAACTCTTCACTGCTTAACGAAAGAACAGCCGACCGTTTAATCCTCGCCAAAATATAAAAAATATTGCGAATTTTAGCCATTTTTTTGGAATTCGCACGTTTCGGGTTTAATTTTCAATTATTAATTATTTTCAATTCACAAGGAGATACAGGTATGGTAATAGCAGTTCCTAAAGAGATCCTGCCTGGCGAAAATCGAGTAGCGTGTGTCCCCGATGTAGCATCAAAATTTATTAAATCCGGTTTCCAGGTTCACGTTGAAAAAGATGCTGGAATGAATGCCGGTTATACAAATGAAATGTACGAAAAAGCAGGGGCTAAAGTTGTTAACTTATCTGAACTTTACTCATCAGCAGATGTTGTTGTAAAAGTTCAGCGTCCTCTCGATCATCCCGTAGCAGGAAAAAGTGAACTGGACCTACT
>JAOTUT010000176.1 GCA_029863735.1 Ignavibacteria bacterium | reverse complement strand
ATTGAGTGGTGCACAAGAAAGAACTCTATAGAGCTATTCAAGAATAATCTACTTGTTGATGAGGTGATAACAGTTGAAGAAGATGCTCTCTTCAGAATAAGTGCTGAGGAATATGATTTCGTTATCAATCTCGATACTTCTAAATTAAGTTCGGCCATTGCTTCAAATGCATTCGCTAAAGAAAAGTTTGGATTCATTTTGAACAAAAAAGGTTATGTTGAAGCAAATTCTTCTGCGGCTCAACAATGGCTAGAGATGAGTGCTTTTGATGATGTAAAGATAGCAAATAAAAAATCTTATCAGCAAATGATGTATGAAATCCTGAGTCTGGATTTACCGATTGAACCACCAATGATTGATATTTCTGACAAAGAAAGGGAAAAGATTTCGCCCAGAGAGTTTGTAAAGAACTTAGATCGTAAAAAAACTGTGATAGGACTCAATGTTGGGGTTGGAACTAAATGGCCCAGCAAAGGTTGGCCGCTAAAGAGATGGCAAGATATTATTAAAAAGCTTGTAAGCAAAAAATATAATTTAATTTTACTTGGTGGTCCGGAGGAAGTCGGCATTATCAAACAATTAAAAAAAGACTTTAATTATGTTATTGATACCGGATGTGATAATTCACTGCTAGAGTTTGCTGCAATTGTTGATTTGTGTGATTTGGTTATCACTGCTGATACATTAGCTCTTCATATCGCGACAGCACTTCAGAAAAAAATAATTGCTTTATTTGGTCCAACTTCTGCAAATGAAATTGAGCTTTACGGAAAGGGGATTAAGCTAAGTTCACAGGATGGCTGCAATTGTTATTACAGAAAGTATTGTACAGAAGATGTTTCCTGTATGGAAAAAATAAGTCATGAAATGGTACTTGAGGCTATTGATTCGCTTTCATGATAGTTTTCAAATGAAATTTTAGCTATTCTATTTCAGTGACTAATCCATCCTTAAGCTGATATTTCTTTTGGGATTTTTCACAGAAAGCAACGCCATTTTTATTGAAATCTAATCTTTTACCTGCTTCAGACACCCATCCTAAAATTTTACCGGGAACACCAACAACTAATGCATAATTGGGAACATCTTTTGTAACAACCGATCCAGCACCGATCAAACAATGCTTGCCTAATGTTATTCCACAAACAATTGTTGCATTTGCACCAATAGATGCGCCTTCTTTTACTAGAGTTTTTACATAGTGCTCAGCACCTACTTGCGGATATTTGCATTTTGGATCAAGAATATTTGTGAAGACCATTGACGGTCCACAAAATACAAAGTCGTCTAAGGTAACACCCTCATAAATAGAAACATTGTTCTGAACTTTACAGAAATCACCAATTGAAACGTTACTACCAACATTTACATTCTGCCCAAAGACACATTTTTTCCCAATCCGGGCTCCGCTTTGAATATGGCTGAAATGCCAAATTTTAGTGTTGTCACCGATTACACAATTTTCATCAACGTACGCAGATTCGTGTTTAAAGTAATTCATTTATGATCCTTAGATTATTTATGTTTTAATGCGAATGGATGTATGTTGTCAGCCTTATTAATTAAAGGTGCTGATCGAAGTTTTTGAACTAGTATAATCGAAGGTCGTGCATCCTCAATACCAAATCCATTCCCTTTGAGAGTTTCTTCATAAACTCTTGTATGCAGATCAGTGAATCCTTCGGAGAATTGTATTTCCTCTCCGTCAACAGTAATTGATCTGAAGGTCGATATGCCTTTTTTTAAAGTCTCTTCAGGTAAATCTTTTCTGTCAGTGGAAAGGAACCACTTAACATTGGCGTTTTTAAGTTCCATAAAACCAGACATTCTTTTATCATCTTTCAAATGAAGAATACTTGATTGAACATCACCAAATAGCCACATTAAAAAATCGAAAAAATGTATTCCAATATTGGTTGCAATACCTCCAGATTTTTCAATCATACCTTTCCAGGAAAAATAATACCATAATCCGCGAGAAGTGATATAAGATAGAACAACTTCATGTTTCTGCTTTGATGATTCATTTGAAAGTTTCTGTTTCAGTTCTAAAAGAGCTGGGTGAACCCGTAATTGTAAAATTGTAAAAACACGTGCTGATGTTTCTTGTTCTAATTCCTGCAAGGCATCCAAATTCCATGGATTAAGAACAAGAGGTTTTTCACATATTGCGTGTGCACCCACTCTCAATGCCAGCCTGATATGAGCGTCATGTAAATTATTTGGTGAGCAAATAGCGAGGTAGTCTACTTTTTCCCGACTCTTTTCTCTTCTTAATTTTTCAAGGTGACGGTCAAATCTTTCAAATTCAGTAAAAAAGCTGACATCCGGAAAGAACTTATCAAGTATTCCAACTGAATCGTTTGGATCAACTGCAGCAACTAATTGATTACCAGTATCTTTTATTGCCTGCAGATGTCTTGGGGCTATGTAACCAGCTACTCCAGTAATAGCAAAATTTTTCATTATCCTTGATTAATTATGATTTAAAAATATTTTTAGATTTTATTCCTCTGGTCTCGAATGCATTTCGGGAATCAATAACCAGCTTTGAATTCTCCGCGATAAACTTGTAATCAAATTTAGAATGATCTGTACTTAAAACAACAAGGTCATAACTCTTAAGTTTTTCTTTTGTCAGTTTAACTGAGTTCATATTATAATTATATTTTCTGGTTCTTGGTAATGTCGGTATTAATGGATCAGTGTAATCAACTATTGCACCTTTTTCACGGTAAATTTCAATGAGCTTTAATGATGGAGATTCCCTCATGTCATCAATGTCTTTTTTATATGCAGCTCCAAGAATAAGTACTTTGGAACCATTCAAAGCTTTTTTGGATTTATTTAGAGCTTCGATAGATTTTTCAACAACATAATATGGCTGATATGTATTTATCTCTCCCGCAAGTTCAATAAATTTTGTATTTATTTCAAATTCCCGAGCTTTCCAGGTTAGGTAGAAAGGATCAATCGGTATGCAATGTCCGCCAAGACCGGGACCCGGATAAAAAGGTTTGAATCCAAATGGCTTAGTGGAAGCTGCGGCAATTACTTCCCAAATGTCAATGTTCATTTTATCGAAAACCATTTTAAGTTCATTTACAAGGGCTATATTTACTGAACGGAAAATATTCTCAAGAAGCTTCGTCGCTTCAGCCGCACCTGGTGAAGATACCGGTACGGTTTTAATTATTACTAAATCATATATAGCTTTTGCAACTTTTGAACATTGTGGAGTTACACCACCAATCACTTTTGGAATTTCTGCAGTCGTAAAATCTGGATTGTTTGGGTCTTCTCTTTCAGGGCTAAAGGCTAAATAGAAGTCCTTTCCAACTTTGAATTTATTTTTACCCCCGTTTTTTTCAAAGAGTGGGAGTAAAAGCTCCTCTGTGGTTCCAGGATAAGTAGTTGACTCAAGAGCCACAAGCTGTCCTTTTCGAAGGTATTTAGCTATTGTCTTTGCGGTGTTTTCAACGAATGACATGTCCGGTTCTCTATGTTCTGTAAGAGGAGTTGGTACACATATTAATATAGCATCAACCTCAGATAATCTGGAAAAATCAGTTGTTGCTTTCAGGTAACCGGAGTCAACAACATTCTTAATCTTGTTATCGGTTATATGTTTCAGATAACCTTTACCTTTATTCAATAAATTGATTTTCTTATCGTCGAGATCAAAGCCCAATACATTGATTTTTTTATTAGCGAATGCCAGGCCCAAAGGCAGTCCAACATAGCCCATTCCGACAATTCCAATAACTACAGATTTATTTTTAATTTTTTCAAGAATTTGCATAGTAAAGATCCATTGATGATTAAAAAATATATTTTTTTGACTGACTCAAAATAATCCACTTGTTCTTCATTTAGCAATAGAGATTATCGTTAGAAAAAGAATGAATGTTTTTTTTGATAAAATCGATAGCCCTTAAATAATAACTTGATACATTACTCAAATATCGCCATTATTAT
This sequence comes from Ignavibacteria bacterium, assembly GCA_029863735.1. The sequence goes on along the minus strand of JAOTUT010000176.1, from coordinate 782 downwards.
GCCAAATCTTAACAAAAATAAAATAAGGAGAAGCTATGATTTTAAGGAAATTCATATCGATAATGGCTCTAATAGCTTTCTGTTATTTATCAATTGCAGCCTGTGCTAATTACTCATCAACTGATAAAATCGAAAACTTCACACTTCAAGATTACAATGGTAATGAGTATTCTTTAGCAGATTACAAAAATGCAAAAGCAATAGTTATAATTTTTGTTGCAACTGAATGTCCTGTCTCGAATGATTATAACTCAAGGATGGAAGATTTATTTAAGGAATATAGTCCAAAGGAAATAGCATTTCTTGGTATAAATTCGAATAAAGCAGAATCTGTTGAAAGAATAGAAGAACACGCCGAAGAAAATGGTTTAACTTTCACAATACTAAAAGATGAAAATAATGTTATTGCGGATGAGTTTGAAGCTTCGTTTACACCAGAGGTTTATGTTCTGAATGGAGAATTTAATATTCTTTATCACGGACGAATTGATAATTCAAGAAAAGCAGCGGATGTTGTTACGGAGGATTTAAAAAATGCACTTAATGAAATCCTGGAGGGAAAAGAAGTGACAAATAAAGCAACCAAAGCTTTCGGATGTTCAATTAAGAGAGTCTAGTGATGATTAATTATTCCAAATCTCTATTAATCCTTTTAGGATTGATTCTGTCATGCGGAATGAGTTTGGATATTTATTCCCAGGCTGACTCTAAGTTTGAATTAAAAATAATTAATGTTTCAGATCTAAAACTGATACTGGAAGAAGGAAATGGAGGTCCATTAT
>JAOTUT010000175.1 GCA_029863735.1 Ignavibacteria bacterium | reverse complement strand
TCTCTGCTTCGTTTAATTTACTTTCAATATCTTTGTTCAATCGTATGCTGTTTTCAAATAATTCTTCTGATAGCTCAAAATTGTTCATATTGTTCTGGATCATTCCCTTAACTTTATATATGTCTGCAATAGACAGAGTATCGTTTAACTTATATGCAATTTCCATAGCTTTATCTGTATATGCATCAGCTAAAGCTGCATTTTTTAATTTTGTATAGATAAATGCCTTACCTATATAAGCTACAGCACAATTTGATAAATAGTCATTTTCAAGAGATAGTGTGATACACTTGTTAAATTCATCCAATGCTGCTTCATAACTTTCCATCCTGGTATAGAGCATTCCGGTATTATGATAAACTCTCGCTAACCTTCTTACATCGTTGAGTTGGTTAAATTTTTCTATGGCGTTTTTATAATTCCACACTGCTTTTTCATAATCTCCTTCTACTGTATTTATGATTCCGAGATTTGTCAATATCATTGCGCGCGCTGATAAATCATCTTCATCGCTTAAATGATTTAACGCATTTTTCAAATGCGCTTGAGCTTTATCGAAATCACCCTTCTCACCATGTAACGTCCCCAGCATATTCTCACATTTTGCTATTCCTGGATTGCTTTCAATTGATTTAAATATGCTCATTGCCTCAGCTATATAGTAACTGCACTCATCCCAATGTGCCTGAGACCAGTATATTTTTGAGATCATCAAATTAGTTTCAGCCTGAATACTTGCGAGTTTCCCGCTTGAAAGCAGCTTGCTTAATAAATCCTCAGCAATTTCTAATGAAAATGAAATCTCGCCCGCAAAAAGCATTAATTGGGAGAGATCCAGCACTAAATTAAAATACTTTTCCTCGGATAATTCCTTTGCACAATAGGTAATCACCTTATCCACCGGTATTCTATAATTAATACCATTTGGAAGTTCATACTCAATTTGCAATTTATCTGCTTCAGGTATCTCGGATTTCTTGTCCGGTTTTATTGAAATATCCTCCGCAAGAATTTTAATAAAATCTTTTGCTGAAGCTTTCGTCAGGTAATTATTAAGAAGTTTTTTTAAATCCTTAACTACACTTTTATTTTTATTATTCATTTTTACCTCTTTATAAGCAACTAAATTATTAGGCTGCACTAAATCCTAACATCTCTTCAATTAAATCAACTTTTGCATTAGCTTCTATATTCTTATAGTATTCTTGTGAACTCTTTAAATAAATATTTCTAGAATCTGCGTCCTTCATCTGTTCATACAACAAGCCCAGTTCAAATGATGTTTCTGCGACATTCAACTCATTATTAAGACTATTATTTAATCTTAAGCTGTTGAGGAGATAAGTTTCAGAAGCCGCAAAGTTTTCCAAATGCCTTTCAATTATTCCTTTTACTTTATAGATATCAGCCAGGGTTAATTTATCGTCTGAATTATGGCTGATCTCTAATGCATTGTTGGCAAACTCGGAAGCGTAATAAAAATTGTTTAACATAATAAGTACCTGTGCTTTGGCGAGGTAAGTGAGACAGAGAACGGAGAGAAAACCCCCTGTTTTGGCAGTCTCAATTGCTGAATCCAGAACAACCATTGCAGCTTCATAATTAGCGGTGTCATAATGAACGAAACCGATATTCAAACTTACCTCTGAAGCGCATTTATTATTCCCAAGTTTTGTGTATATAGATAGCGCCCTGTTTAAATGGTTAATTGAATCATTGTGAAATTCCTGGATGTGATATACTATTCCTAGGTTTGTGTATAAATTAGCAGCCAGTTCTAAATCCTCATCGCGGTCAATAAGGGACAAACTCATTTGTAAGTGTTTTTTAGCTTTTGGAATATTTCCTAGCTCTCCGAAGATTGTACCGAGAAGGTTTTCACATTTTGCCAATCCCCGGTAGTCAGGTATCGAATTAAACAGCGCTTTTGCATCGTAAATGGTTTCCATACTTTTTGTCCATTTAGCTTTCCTGCTGAAAACATCTGCTAATCCGATAAGAGACTCAGCCTTTATAAGATCATTATTGCTAAGCTTATTTGCCTTTTTAAATATCTCGTTTGCAAGATCTATCTTTCCTTCGGAGATACATATCCTGCCAATTTCAACAAGCAATTTGCAAAATTTTTCGGGTGGCAAATTTTTCTCTGAAAAAGTAATTATCCTGTCAACCCTGATTCGGTCTTTCGCGGGATGTTTATCGATTTGCAGTTGTTCCCTGTAAAATTCATTTATTTTTTCGGAAACTAAATCTGTATTCTTTTTCGGAAGATCCAACCTTTCTTTCAGATGATCGTATGAATCATCTGCAAGATACTTCTTCAGAAACTTGTTGAGCTCCTGCTCAAATTTGCTGTATGTAATCTTTTGCATTCGTTTTCCTCCAGGGGAATTAGTTTACGAAGCCGTATCTTGAAAAATGTGGTAATATAGCATTTTTTACTTTCAACATACCGTCACTTAAATCCATAGTTACGTAATCGTAATCAACAGCATACATATTTCCATTAGCATCAATGTAAACAAAATCCAGTGTTGCTGGATTTATACCGGTTAAATCAAGACCTGTAATTTTGTATGTATATTCCACATTAGCTTGAAATTGCATTGCCGGGCCGAACTCCATAGCTGCGCCGTCTGTGTTAAAGGTCATTGAAATGCTTTTTATTCCAGAAAAGGCTCCATTGGAAAAATCTAAGTCTGAAAATTGGTAGACCGATCCGTTGCTACTTTGATAGGTATACGATTGCTGAAATTCGCCACCTTGGGAACCATTAATATCCTTATAGTAAGTTTGTGATTCAACCCCCAAGCCGATTGGCGTCGCAAGAGTTATGAGCTGCTTATTTAATATTTGTTCTGGAGGTGTGCTGACCTCAGTCACCTGTTCACAACCCAGAATTAAAAGCAGAGTTAGGAGGAGAAAGCTTATTAATTGTCTCATTATTTTGTCCCTTATATTATGTGAAGAAGATTAATTACGAATACTTTTTCCAAATATGTCTGAACGACAGATTTGTGCAGTAAAAACTAGGAGTTTTAAAATGGGACAGAGTAATACCGGTTAGGATTACAAGAAGGGTCAATAATTCCATTGCGGACTCTCTAGATAGTTAGTGCTAATTTTTACTTAAAATGAAATAGTTCTAAGCTTTAGCTCCACTCCTATCTAACGAGGAAAGACTTTAAAGATGGTTATTCACCAAATTTTGGATTAAAAGAGACCCCAATTAAATGCCAATTGCCCTTTTGTAATCTTATAGCCGTTACAGACAGAAAACGCTTTTAGTGGAATATTATGAGAATGAAAATGTGTACTGAAATTAGAATGTGTTATCTATTGAAACATTTATTAAAAACCTTAAAAATCTAACTTTTTTTATCAAATTTGGTTTTCGGCACTTTGTTTGAGGAAGTATCTTGAAATTAAATGATCAATTAAATATACAATTATTTAAAGAATTCACTCTTTTTTTAACTTGTCGAAAAAAAAGCATTTCATTCAATTATGAACAACATTCTTGACATACATGAAACTTTAACACCCGGTGGACTTGACAAAAAATTGTATCAATTCATTGAATATTTCCCTACTGCTGTTCTGTTACTTGATGAGAGACTCATCATCAGGGATGCTAATAATCTTGCAGAGTCAATAATCGGTTATGATGAAGAAAAGATTGTTGGAAAAAATATTATTGAATTTGTTTCAGATAAGGAAGTAAATCGATTCAGAAAAACTTTAGAAAAATCTTTTGCATCATTTATCCCTGATACAACGGAGATAATTTTTAAAGTACCCGATAGCAGTAACCTTAATGTATTATCAATATCCAGATGTTTTAAGGATCCAGATACCGGAAATAAATTCTGCGTATTGGCAATCATCGATTATACATCTCAAAAGATGAGAGAAAAAATAATCCGGGATAGTGAAGCAAGGTTTAAGAACATGGCAAATACCGCTCCTGTTATGATTTGGATAGCAGATGTGGAAGGATTATTCAGTTTCGTTAATAAAGTCTGGCTTGATTATTCAGGTGGAGAATTGGGTAACCAGTTAGGAATTAATTGGTTAAATAATGTGCACACCGACGACCTTGAAATGCTAGTGAATAACTATCAAAAGGCACTAAAAACCAGGAGACCCTTCTCAATTGAATTCAGATTTAAGGATAAAAAAAGTAAATATGAGTGGATGCTGATAAAAGGGAAACCTCGCTTTAGTAACGAAAATATGTATTTAGGATTTATTGGTTCGTGTATCAGTATTCATGATCAAAAGGAAATCGAGGCTAAAATATCTAACCTGAATGAGGAACTTGTGCAGACAATCGCTACTAAGGATAAATTCTTTTCAATTATTTCACATGATTTACGTAGTCCACTGAGTGGCCTGATGGGTATTTTGGACATTTTAAACACAGATTACGAATCATTAGGTGAGGAGGAAAAAAAGGAATTTATCGCTCTTGCAACCGTTGCATCCAAAACAACTTTTGCACTCATGGAAACTCTTTTAGATTGGTCAAGAATACAAACTGGTGCAATAAACTATCAACCGGAGAGCGTAAAAATTCGGCGATTATTAGACGATGTAGCTTCTTTATATGAACAAAATTTGAAAAACAAAGAAATTGAATTTATAAATAATGTAAAACCAACCCTTTTCGCATTTGCTGACAAATCAATGACCGAAACTGTTTTTAGGAACCTGATTTCAAATGCTCTCAAGTTTACATATCAGGGTGGTAAAATTACGA
>JAOTUT010000174.1 GCA_029863735.1 Ignavibacteria bacterium | reverse complement strand
TTTCTTGAGGGGATGAATTAAGGCGAGATATTATTTCATTATAAAATGCTTCTGAGATCTCGATAAATATATTATCATCGGCTTTAAAGGTAAATCCCCCAAAATGTTTTTTATAGAAATCATCGTAAAGGTTTCTAGTCCGCCGATTTCTTATAATTTTTTCCACATCATCTTCTAATTTATTTTGGGAAACTTCTGGTATATTTGATTTTGTATTCTCTAGTTCAAAGATAAACCAGTTATCTTCGTTCTTTATGGGTTTTGTAAATTCATTTATTTTTAAATTGTATAATCGATCCTCGATACCCTCATCATTTAAATCACCAAATGTTATTTCCATTTCAGATAATTGGATTAAAGTATCAGGATTGATTTTTGATGATGAATCGATAGAGCCTGCTTTAATCAAATAGGAATAGAAATTTGCGATGCTGGATGAATCATCAGAAGCTAGAGCTTTTATTTGAAGAATTTTTACATACTTACTCATCCCTTTGGATATGTCGTCATCAGCAACTTTAACCTTATCTTTAATCTCCGATCTGAATAATTCATCTCGAACATATAATTTTTCTATTGGGGTGAAGTAAAAGTTAAAGTCATTTGAATTTGTTAATCCTTTATCCATAGCTTCCATTGCCCAAAGTTTTTCTGCCACTATTGAATAAAGAAATTTTAATTTGAGAGAATCGTTGTTATCAAGATCATTTGATAATATTCTTGGCGATAGCTCATAACGTAATCTGAATTCCTCTTTCGTCAGTTCGTTAATTCCAACATTTGCTATGATATCTGATTGAGCTCTCAGATTAACCACTGATAAAAGAAAAGAAAAAATTATTATAGTATTTAGGAATTTCATTACTGAACGAGATTAAAACTAAAACCTACTTATTCAAATCTTAAAAATTTGTTACTCAACCTTTTTATATACTCTGACAAAATCAACTAACATAGTCTGTGGGAAAGTTGTTGTATTATCTGGATTCCCCGGCCAATTGCCACCCACTGCAACGTTCAAAATGATATGAAATCTTTGATCAAATGGTGCCGGGTATGGTGCACTGCTGGAATACCAACTTGTCTGAGTGGTGTATAATGTACCGTCGACATACCATCTGATTTCATTTTCTTCCCATTCAAGAGTGAATGTATGATAAGTACTCGAAAAACTTCCTATTGATAAACTATATGATTCGCCAGTTTGGACATTATTAGGCCATTGACCTCCATAGTGTAAAGTACCATATACTTTTTGAGGATCCTGCCCTAGTAATTCCATTATATCAATTTCACCACTAGCTGCCCATCCTCCATAAACCCAATCGGTGGGTAACATCCAGATTGCTGGCCACAGTCCCTGTCCAAGAGGAAGTTTTGCTCTTATTTCAAAGCGCCCATACTTCCAATCACCTTTATTTTTTGTTCTCAATCTTGCAGAAGTATACTCGCGAGTTCCATCAGGTCCTGTGTAGGTTTCTTTCAAAGCTCTAATTGCTAGTTTACCATTATCAATGAGAGAATTTATTTCTCGGTCAGTATAATACTGTAATTCATTATTGCCTCCACCTTGTCCATTCACCTCATGTTCCCACTTGGTGAGGTCAATGGTTGGGTCATCAAACTCATCTTGCCATACCAAATCCCATCCAGGAATCGAATCTGTCGGGTCCGGTGATGTTGGATTGTTATTCTCTTCTGAACTGCAATTTAAAAACACTAAAGTTAGTATAGTGGTGATTGAGATAATCATGAATTTATTGAACCTAATTTTATTTATACAATAATGTTTTTTTTGCATATTTACTAATTGATGGCGATTAGAAAATAAATTATCCATTTATAAATCTCCAAAACTTAATTTTCCATAAATATTTTTTGAATATTTTCCAATTCCTCCCACATCAACGCGCCAGCTCCTAAAACAGCTGCATTTACCTTATTTAAACCTAAGGACAAAATTTTTACTTGGGATTACCAAAACAAAGCATACAATACTGCCAAAATTATTATAATTATATATGCACTGATATTAAATACAGAATCTGTTTTAAATAGTTTTGCCGTAAGCGATATTCCCTTTGGGTCATCATCAGTATCCGAAGTTGTTAGAGTTACACCTGCAATGATTACCATCGTGATAATTAATGTGTAGAACATTTGATCTAAAAATGGAAGATCTACGATTGAACTTTTAAGAATTAAAGCTACAATTGCTGAAAGAATTATTCCAATAATTGCTGCTTTGTTAGTTGTTTTTTTCCAGAATAAACCCATTATAAAAACGGCCAATATACCAGGGCTAACCAGACCGGTATATTCCTGGATGTATTGAAACATCTGTGGGATGTTACCGAGCAAAGGTGCCATTAACACTGCAATCACCAATGCAACTGCCGATGCTATTCTTCCAACATTTACTATTCTTTTTTCATCAGAATTTTTACCAAAATATGGTTTGTATATATCCATTGTGAAAATAGTTGATGTGGAATTAAGCATCGATGCTAGAGAAGAAACGATTGCTGCGGTAAGTGCAGCAAGGACTAAGCCCTTTAAACCCGCCGGTATAAATGTACTTATAAGCCAAGGATAAGCTTTATCATAATTAATCCCGCCATTAGGATTTGAGAATGCTTCCTTTACTCCAGGTATTATCGAAGTGCCTTCGGGTTGAGTGAACATCACATAAGCTACAATTCCAGGAATTACAACGAGAAATGGGATAATCAATTTTAAAAATGCCGCAAATGCTATTCCTCTCTGCGCTTCCTTTAATGATTTTGCAGCAAGTGTACGCTGTATGATATACTGATTAAATCCCCAGTAATATAAATTTGCCACCCACATACCACCAATTAAAACAGCAATACCGGGTAAGTTAAAGAATTCAGGGTTATCACGCGAAAGAATCATACTGAATTTTTCACCCGCTACGTTATATATGTGTGAGAGACCATTAAAAATATTTCCCTCGGGAGTTACGTAGCTTAGTGCGATTATACTTGTAATTAATCCTCCCCCGATTAATAATACGACCTGTACAACATCTGTCCAGGCTACTGCTGCAAGCCCGCCATAAAGTGAATAAGCAGCAGCAATAAAGGCAATCAATAAAATTGCATACATAATTAGACTACCATCGCCTGTGCCAACGATAGTATCAATTGCCTTACCACCAAGAAACAGAACGGATGTAAGATTTACAAAAATAAAAAGTGCTACCCAGAAAACAGCTAAGATTGTTTTAAGATTTGTACTGAATCTCTTTTCTACAAATTCCGGTATAGTATATAATTGCTTTTCAATGAAAATCGGCAAAAAGAATTTCCCTACTATTATTAAAGTCAATGCAGCCATCCACTCATATGTTGCAATGGCCAGGCCTATTGCGAAACCGGAACCAGACATGCCTATGAATTGTTCAGCAGAAATATTTGCTGCGATCAGTGAAGCACCAATTGCCCACCAGGGGAGCGACTTGCCTGCAAGAAAATAATCTTTTGAGTCTTTTTGATGCCCCTTCTTATCACGGGATACCCACAATCCAAGGCCGACAATAAATAATATATAAACAATAAATATTGCTAGGTCCGCTTCTGTAATCCGCATAAATATATTCCTCAGATAATTTTTCTAAAAAATTTTGATACTCTAACTGTTGTGAGCCGTATAACTAAAAAAACAACTTATGACTTAGGGGGACTTATATGAGTCAAATTTTGTGTCATTATCCTAATATTAAATTAAATAGCTATTTAATTTATTAATTCAGTTTACTTTTGTATAAAAAATTCCATTTTTGCAAAATTTATGCCTAGGATGAAAAATAAATTGAGTGGCTTAACTACTGTAATTATCCAGTTGAAAATGTGATTAGGTAAATACCTTATCAATTTAATAAGTTGCACTTATTAAATTGATAAAAGAATTTATTGGAATATTATCCGCATTTGTGTGACAAACAATTGAACAATTAATCTTCAAATAAGTATTTATATTGTAATTCAATTTAAACAATAGTGAACATTTCAAAAGATTTATGGTTAATGAATTATAAGCAAATTATATATGTCCTCTTAATTTCTGCACTAATAATTGCAATTATTTTAATCATTTTTATTGACTTCCCTGGCGGCAATAATCGCAACAATGAATTTTCTGTAACTACTATAAATTATGTGAGTCACATTTCTGATGCGCATCAGAAAGTAATTGATAAATTTAATGAAAAATACGAAGGCCGAATAAGGGTTGAATCTATAAACCTTCCATTTGAAAAATTTAGCACAAACGAGCGAAAAGAACTTCTTGCAAGATACTTAAGAAGTAAAAGTGATAGGATCGATGTCTTTACAGTTGATCAAATTTGGGTACCCAGATTTGCTAAATGGGTACTTCCGCTCGAACGATATTTTAACCAGGAAGAACGAGATAAGCTTTTGGATTATGGAATGCAAACCTGCTTTTTTAATGATTCCCTAGTTGCAATACCATTATACATTGATATCGCTGTAATGTATTATAGAGACGATTTGTTAAGTAATTTTCAGAACTATAAGACGCTTAGACAAAATATTAACAATTCAATATCCTGGGAAGATTTGATTAATATTAGGACGAATAGGGAGAAGAAATTGAATCCTTTTTTCCTCTTTCCTGCAGATAGTTATGAAGGATTGATGTGCATGTTTGTTGAATTGCTGGAGAGTCAGGGAAAATCGTTAATTGAAGACGGTAGATTACAGTTGTCATCAATCCAAT
>JAOTUT010000173.1 GCA_029863735.1 Ignavibacteria bacterium | reverse complement strand
TTTATATTCAGTCTATTTCACTGATGCAAACACAGGTTTTGCCGTTGGTGAATCAGGAAAAATTATTAAAACCACTAACGGTGGAATGAACTGGGATAGTCAGATCAGTGGAACTAGTGATCGATTATCTTCAATATTTTTCTATGAGAGTAATACTGGTTGGATTGTCGGCAACAATGGAACTATTCTTAAAACTACTGATGGAGGAATGAACTGGGAAAGTCAGGTTAGTGGAACCAGTAATCATTTGTACTCAGTCATTTTCACTGATGCAAACATAGGTTTTGCTGTTGGCACTTTGGGAACCATTCTAAAAACCACTAATGGTGGAACAAATTGGGAAAGTCAAGTTACTGGAATAACTCCAAGGTTGCTTTCAGTTTATTTTTTGGATGATAACACCGGTTGGGCTGTTGGTGATGGCAGTACTATAATAAAAACTACAAATGGTGGTGTTACTTTTGTTGATGAGAAAAATGATTTGGAATTTCCCCAATCATTTGTGTTATATCAGAATTATCCAAATCCGTTTAACCCGAGTACAACGATAAGTTGGCAGTCTCCGGTCGGGAGTCATCAAACTTTGAAAATATATGATGTTCTTGGTAATCTTGTTGTAACCCTGGTTGATGAATACAGAATCGCTGGTAGTTTTGAAGTTGATTTTGATGCTACCGACTTAACTTCAGGAGTTTATATTTATCAAATAATTGTAGGAAATTACATTCAGACACGAAAAATGATTTTATTAAAATAATACCTTTTCTTCCCTTTTCTAATAGTTTAAACTAATCTGTTTGAAGCAAGCAGGGTATCCTGCACAATTCTAATTCACCGCAATAATTACATTTTCACTCTAACCTCTTCTACTACTTTAATTTGTTCATAAATGGTAAATGGCGATAACGTCCATTTTTCTAACGTAGGAGTGTACCAAAATAAGCATTTAGGCTGGTATTCTAATTGTTGTTTGTTGATTGGTGGTTAAAAATTTTTTAGTTGAATCGAGAGAAAAATGGTGCATTATTTCTTCTGGTTTATTACGCCCTGGCTAATGCTGTTTTGCAGCTCACTCAGTGCACAGATAAACCAATTTAAAAGTTTAGAACAAAGCAATATTGTCTTACCTCAAAGCGATCCGCTGCCGGGCAATCCCGCTCTTACTTATGGATTGGTGTTTGAAAAAGAATCTGTATACGAATGGGAAGACAATTCATACACAGATAAGATCCAATTGTTAAGTTTAAGTGCGAAAGCACAAGCTTTACAATTCAGATTATTAGTAAATAAAGCTCCGGATGATAGTACAATATTAATTTTTGAAAATCTTGAGAAGGGATCTGATATTAGTGATTCAAGCTGGGTTTTAGATTACAATGTATTCAAAGGTCCTATCGATTCTAACGGTGCTTCAAAAGATGAAATATATGTTCTCTTGTATAGCGTAATTCAAAATGGTGGATTACCTCCAGGTAATTATTATGAATTGTTTGAAGTGAACTATAAAATTGTTGATTTACCTGATACAAAAGACAGTGTAAAATCCTCATTTAAAATTACTAATGCACAAGCCAGCACTTCGCTTGGAGATCCAATAGATATTACTCCTTCACGAGATGAATTTATCATATATGCTAAAGTCCCGGTTCTTATTCCGGATTACGGATTAATTTTTGAAGAAGATACTGTCTATCAACTCGAAGATGATTCATATACTCAAATGATGCAGTTGATTGGTCTGCCAGCCAAAGCACAGGCAATGCAATTCAGATTATTGATAAATAAAGAATTAAATGACAATACTATCCTTACTTTTAAAAGCATTAGAAAAAGTGATGATATAAGTGATCCCAGCTGGGTTTTGAATTATAATATTTTCAGAGGTCCTCTCACTTCAAATGGTGCGTCAGTTGACGAAGTACTTGTTCTACTATTTAATCTTAACTATAATAATGGATTACCACCCGGTGATTACTATAAATTATTTGAGGTAGATTACAGAATTGCTGACTTGCCAGCTCTGCAAGACAGTATAAAATCTTCAATAAAGATTACGAATGCTGAAGCCAGCACATATCAGGGCTTTCCAATCAACATAACACCTTCACGGGATGACCTGACCATAATTGCCAGAAACAGGGTTGGGTATTACGGAGATGTGAACGGTGATGGGTGCCTTGATGTACTGGACATAATTATGATTGTTGACCATATAATTGGCAGGGATTCATTGAATGCAGAAGAATTTGGACGAGCCGATCTTGCACCCTGGCTTCACGGAGACCCCAGACCATATCCAGATGGAGTTGTGAACGTTCAGGATCTTTCGTTGTTGCAGAATATTATTCTTAGTGGTTTCTATCCTGATGGAACTCCAATAAATCCATGTAGTTATGCAATTCTCCCAAAACAAATTGGTGAGGATGATTTAAAAGTAACACTATATATTTATCCTCAAGGAATAACAGCCTATTTGAATTCTAATGTTGGTATTCGTGGAGTTCAGCTCGAATTTGCAAATGTTGGTGATAATCCAGATGGAATGATCATAAACACCGATCTCGGGCAGGGCTATTATAAATATGTTGCAAAAATGTTGAGAATACTTCTGTACGACCGCCAAGGTCAGAAAATTATTCCATCTGGCGAACACATGCTTGCAGATATTCCGTTCCAGGTAACCAGACCTGAAGATATTTTACTAGAGAGAATATTTTTGGTTGATGAATTCAGGCAGCCGGTAACATTGAATGAAGTTGAAATAATTTACGAAACTCCCCCTTCGATACCGCTTGATTACATTTTGTACCAGAATTACCCTAACCCTTTTAATCCAGCAACCACAATAAGATTTTCTATTCCGGATAAAAGCACAGTGACATTAAAAGTCTACGATATGCTTGGCAATGAAATTTCTACTCTTGTAAATGAAGACAAATTTCGGGGAATTTATAACGTAACTTTTAACGGAACCAATTTAGCAAGCGGTGTGTACTTTTATCAATTGAGGGCAGTCAATCCTTCGACAAGTTCAGGACAGGTTTTTATTCAGACTAAAAAAATGATGTTTGTAAAATAGAATTTTTATAGAAATTGATTAGCAGATAAATAATCAATCAAAACTTTATCCCTGTCATACACATCAGACCGGAAATTTATTACCCCATCATCATCTACCCAGGCAGTGAAGTAGTCAATATATAACTGTATTTTTTGAGGAATGATTACATCAGTTGTTTTACCCAAACTGGCATATTTCCTAAGTGATTCTCTTTTTTTTGAATATTCCTGAACTGCGTCTTTATTATCAACCTTTAATCCAATTTCAATTTTAAGAAAATCAATATTCCATTTGGGATGATCTCGCAAAAGAAATTCTGCAAGAGGCATCGGATATTCAACACGTACGCAGCCATGACTCACAGCCCTATTGTCATATTTAAATGGAGGTCGGTTTGGTGTATCGTGTAAATAAATTCCATGAGGATTATTAAAAATGAATTTGATTTTACCCAGTGCGTTACCAGCTCCGGGATCCTGGATGATTTTGTATGGAATTTTTTCAACTGATAAATCACTTATTTTTATACTGTCAGGGTTTAATTCAAGTGTATCCAGATAAACTTTAAAATTATGACTGCTTAAGTAGCTTGAATCCTTTTTCATCTTATAAACAATTTCTTCCCTCATAATACTCTGGGGAACGTTCCAGGTTGGATTGAGCACCATATATGAAATCTTACCATAAAGGTTCGGTGTTTCCCAATCATCAGGTTTGTTGTTCCAGTGTTTAGTTTTCTTAAAAACCTTCATCTGGTTTTCATAGTATTTCGGACGTTTCCCACCTGTACAAACCTTTAATTTAAATACCTCTTCCCCATTTTCAAAAATGTATAACATAAAATCCGGAATGTTCACAAGAATATATTTAGCTGAATCAGTGTAATTATTCCATCTGAATCGCTCAAGATTTATTTTAATTTTTTCGATGTTTTGCCGAGGAGTACTATTAAGTCTTTCAATTGTATTCTTTCCAATTACACCGTCATCATTTAAACCATTATTGCGTTGAAATGATTTTACAGCTCCGGCCATCAAAGAATCATAAAGTAATGGATCTGAAATTTTATTTTGGGATGTATCCAGATATTGCAGTGCAATTAATTTTTCTGTTATCTCCGGAAAAGAAGCATCTCTGGTACCAACTTCAATCTTACTGACGGGTAGAGGGATCAATGTCCAGTTGAGATCTTCAAAACGATTGTAATATTTCAGCGCTTCCTGGAGATCCCGATACCTTTTACTTTTTGGTTGAATATCATTTAAATACTTGAAAATATTTTCTTGCCTGAAAGGCTGGAATAAATCTCCCTTAGATGAATCATCAATTGGCAGGAAGTAAGTATCAGGAAATAATTCTTTCGGATTGACAATGCCATAACGCAAATTGTAGCTGTATTTTAATACTGCATCGCTAACCAGTAGTTCTGCCATTGCCAATATGTAATATCTCGAAAGGTTAGGTACCGTATCAGTTGCTCCAGCAAAGTAATTAATAATATCGCTGAAATGATATTGCTCTGGATTTAAACCATGTTCACCGGCTTTTTCAAGAATCGAAATAAGAGAGAATACTTTGTCGTTATCTTCGAAACTCTTTATGAATAGAGGTTGATAATCCCTTAATGAATAAAAGTACTTCAATGTATCATAATAGTGAATAATTGAATCTTGTTTAAGAATGTATCCATCAATTGAAATGAAATGAT
>JAOTUT010000172.1 GCA_029863735.1 Ignavibacteria bacterium | reverse complement strand
ACCGCAGTAGCTGGTGCTAGTTTTACCATTGAATTCTTTACACGTTCTGGAACCGCCTTGGGAGGACCTGGCGGCGATCCTGCCGGTTGGACTTCACTTGGCACTGTGCCTGTCACCCAGGGTGCAGGAGGCAGCACGGGCGTTTCGGAACTTTTTGTCACTCCCGTCATCTCTCTCAACCCGGGTGATACAGTGGGCGTGGCAATGCTGTTTACCGATGCGGGTCCACGTTACTTTGGAACAGGAGCACCACCATTCCAGGTTTTTGCCGATACAAATCTGACCCTGATCACCGGGGAAGGGCGTAGTGCACCATTCACAAACGGTGGTAGTGTCTTCGCTTCGCGCGGACTAGTCGGCGAGATTCACTACGACGAATTTATTCCCGTTGAGCTTGTTTCTTTTACAGCATACGTATCACACTTAGCAAATAGCAGCACGGTTGAACTAAGCTGGGCAACTGCAACAGAATTAAATAACCAAGGATTTTTCATTGAAAGAAAAACAGAAAGTACAGATTGGATAAACCTTGGTTTTGTTGATGGTAATGGAACTTCTACCGAGACAAAATTTTATTCATTCACTGATAATACTGTAACCACCGGTTCGTATTCTTATAGATTAAAGCAGGTTGACTTTGACGGTACATTCAGATTTTATGAACTTGGAAATGTTGTTGAAGTAAGTACACCATTCACATATAATCTATCCCAGAATTATCCGAACCCTTTTAATCCATCAACAACGATTGCATGGCAATTGAAGAATGATGGTCTGGTAACTATTAAAGTATATGATCAGCTTGGAAAGGAAGTTGCCACCCTTGTAAATGAAGAGAAGGCTGCGGGTTCATATGAAATAGAATTTAATGCATCATCATTAGCTTCAGGAGTTTACTATTATAGAATAAATGCAGGAAATTTCGTTGATACGAAAAAGATGATTCTAATGAAGTAATAATCAATATCTACTCACCAATTTAAAAATCCCACTTACCAATGTAGGTGGGATTTTTTATAATGTCATTTAATTAAATAAAAAACCCCAATGCGAATTGGGGTTTTTAGCTCCGCAGGTAGGACTTGAACCTACGACACCCTGATTAACAGTCAGGTGCTCTAACCAAACTGAGCTACTGCGGAATTTTTCGAAATTGAGGGTCAAATTTAACGACTCAGTGAACACATGTCAAGAAATCATTTCCAATATTATTCTTAAAATATCATCCATTTTAATGTCATTTAGTAAACATTAATCGCATATCGCATCACAGAAGTTTGGAAATGAAAAGCGAAGATTTGCATTATTAATCCTGTCATTTAAAAGAGGGTACGGGCTTACTTTTTAGTCCACCAAATTCTTACGCCAAATTCGACGAGACAATTCTTTAAAAACATTTTTTTGCAAAAATTAAACATTCAAAAATTCCTCCGGGTAATATTTACAGGAATAATTTTCAAGACGACAATTTTTGTTTAAGTATTCAGAGGAAGCACTTCCCTGAAAATATTTTCATACTGAAATAATTTTTATTCGCTCCGTCAAAGATGACTTTTAAATTCACTAAATGAGACATAACATCGAGGTACTATTAAGGTGGTATATCAATTGCCTATTAGTATCCATACATAAGTAATTATCGATTAGAAATTAAAAATAAGGGACCACACAACAGGGGATTTAAAAAAGCTTTCAAACTCTTCCTATCTCGACTCAACCACAACCACTATATACCGGCTTCGCCTGAAGCCGGTTTTTTATTTTCAGGAAATTTTCATTGTTGAATTTGATAACTATTTTCTGTAAGTACTAAATGTTAATACAGTAATTTTTTCACTAAGATAGTGAACTCAATAGTTACAAAATTTATTTTCCTGATTTTCATTTTGCATTTTTGCCTAATCGCACAAAATGAAAGCTTCACTATTTCCGGTTTTGTAACTGATGCACAATCCGGAGAATCGCTGGTTGGAGCAAATCTTCTAATTTACAAAGACACATTAAGCTTAGACTCTCCACCTTTCAGCGGTGCAGCTGCAAACAAATTTGGATATTATGTTATACCTTCAATTCCTATGGGGATTTATTATCTGATTACACGGCACATTGGGTATAAGACTAATATCTCTGAAATAACAGTTACTGGAAATAAATCAAGCGAATCAATTTCGATTGAACTTATTCCAACGGAAATCCTATTACAGGAAGTTGTAATTGAAGGTGAAAAGCAAGAAGGAAGAACTGTTAGCACAGTAGATATCTCACCTGAGGTTTTATCAAAGCTCCCAACGTTAAGTGGTGAAGTTGATTTATTTAGATCCCTGGAGTTACTACCCGGAGTGAATAATCCCTCAGAAATATCCAGCGGATTATATGTAAGAGGTGGTTCACCAGATCAAACCCTTACCTTAGTGGACGGTGTAATCCTCTACAACCCTGCACATCTCGGCAACATAGCCAGTACATTTAATACAGGCGCAATCAGCGATGTCAGATTAATTAAAGGAGCTTTCCCAGCTGAATATGGCGGCAGACTTTCCAGTGTTCTTGATGTTAAACTTCGCTCAGGAACAAAAGAGCGCGAGAAAGGCACAATCGGTCTGGGAATGATTAACTCCTTTGCAGCCTTAGAAGGACCTTTGGGTGAAAATTCAACTTACATGTTATCTGGCAGAGTAATGTATTATGATATGTTACAGAAGTATTTCAATAATACTTCGACCGTTCCACAATACAATTTTTATGATATAAATGCCAAAATAAATTACGTCTTATCTGAAAGCAATATTATATCAATTAGTGGATTATATAGTCATGATCATGCTTACAGTCCCGATAATGTACCAGATGCCGATTATGATATTGAATGGGAAAATTTTAATCTGAGTCTCAACTGGATTCAGGTGAACAAGAAATCGCTTCTGCTTAATTCAATAGCAAGTTTTATAAATTATGAATTTTCATCAAAGATTGGGGTGGACCCAGAAACGGTCAACTCATACACTTACTTCTCAAATCCGAATCTTACAGATTTTTATTTCAGACAAAATGCCGAGATGAAGTGGCAACATGACCAAACATTCAAACTCGGCTTCGATATTGCCTTGCATAATTATGATCTTCTTTATAGCGACGCTTACAATGAAGCGTTAGAAGTAGATTCCTATGTCGGAACCAATATTACAGCTTCAGAAGCCTCTCTTTATTTTCAGAATGAATCGTTATTCTCAGACAAATTATTTACGAATATTGGTGTAAGATTTTATTATTTCGGAAATCTGCAAAAACTCTGGTTTGAGCCTAGAATTTCTGCTACATACAGCTTAACTCAGGACTTAATATTTAAGGGAGCCTTCGCTATTGCTCATCAATTCTTGCACCTCATTGTGAGAAATGATATTACTTTAGCGACTGATTTATGGTATCCATCCACTGATAATATTCTACCAAGTAATTCGACTCAATACGTAGTTGGATTTGATACCTATTGGTTTGACCGGAGTTATTTATTTTCTGTGGAAGGGTTTTATAAGTATATGGATGATATTTACGAATTTAAAAATGCACCTCAGCTTAATCCTCTGGATAATTCAATTGAAGACCAATTTGTTCCAGGGCAAGGAGAAGCATATGGAGTAGAATTTTTTCTGAACAAAAGAAAGGGCAGATTTTCGGGCTGGATAGGATATACATTAGCGTGGTCTGCAAGTCAGTTTGATGAGTTAAATGGTGGTAGAGTATACTATTCAAAGTACGATAGAAGAAATGATTTTTCTTTGGTGCTAACTTACACGTTTATTGAAAATTTTAATTTTGGCTTAACCTGGATTTATGCTACCGGTCAAAGATATACCTTGCCTCCCGGGCAATATATATTCGACCCAATTGGAACAGGTGGGAATGAACAATTAGGTTTCAACTATTCAGATATAAATACAGCACAATTTCCCGATTATCATAAATTAGACCTTAATTTTAATTATGCGTTCAAATCATTCAACTTAGATTTTGAAGCATATGTTAACCTATATAATGTTTACAACAGGAATAACGCATTTGCACAATATGTTGTACTTGTTGAAGACGAAAATGGAGAAGAGGTTCCGGTAGTAAAAAGGATTACACTGTTTCCATTTATTCCTTCTTTTGGTATAGTAGTAAAATTTTAATGATGGCAATGAACATTTATAAATTAATTTGTTTAACCCTCTTTAGCCTGGTTTTTGTTGCGTGTGAAAGTGAAGAGATTCTAGGCCCTGATATCGCATTTGAGGAATACACTGTTGTGCAAGCAGAAATACAATCCGGAAAGATTTTCCCTGCCGTACGAATAACAAAAACACTTCCACTTGGTATATCTTATGATATAAAACTTGCTGAATTAAAAGAAGTAACCGCATACCTTGTGAAAAATGATGTGCAGGTAATTCCCTTAGTGTATACCAATAATGGTTTATATAAACCTAAGTATGAATTTTATGTGAGCGAGGGAGACACTTATGAAATTTATGCTGATAGAGATGGAATATTTATCTATGGTAAAACAACTATCCCATTTGAACCATCAGTTACTTTAGTCAACTTCAGCCCTAACGATTATTATTTTGAAGCTGATGTTGTAAGTAAAGAAGGCGAAGTTTACGGTGCGTTGTGGATTGTTACAGGAACGCCACCAGCAATAGCTGATGACTTCTTTTCAGTTAGTAAAACATCAACAGGAATAAATCAGGTTGTAAGTGTCAGGTCAACATCTTTGCCAGAAGAATACAGAAATCAA
>JAOTUT010000170.1 GCA_029863735.1 Ignavibacteria bacterium | reverse complement strand
TTTATGTCCGGCCACATAGTTGCTTTTGGATCTACATAATCATAACGCAACCCAACATTAAGTATTAAATAATTATATTCAATTTTATCCTGAATATAAGCTGCAAACTCTACAGGATTCTTAGTATATTCGTCTTTAAACTGGGCTCCGGATGGCCAGGGCTCTTCTTCTTCATAAACATTTATATTGTGGCTAACCAGTTCCAATCCTGTTTTAAATTGATGATAATTATTGGCCTGGAAAGTAGCATCTACCATACTGCGGTAAGTAACAGTATTATTATCAGAATATCTTGAATCATCACCTTCAACGTAAAAGTAAACAGTCTCACCTGTTTTACCTATTTCATATTCAGATGGCAGTTTATCTCCAACCTGAACTTTCTGCCCATTTTCAAAACGGGAGAGGTTTACGATATAAAACAAATTACTATTTATCGTATGAGTAAGCATCAGTACCTGGCGATTTGTATTTATGGTTTTATGAGCCTGATTCTCACTGAGATATTTCCACTCGTGGCTGTATTCCTGGCGTTCAGTTCTTGCAATCTGTCCAGAAAGGGCAAGCTTAAAAGTCGGGCTTACAAAGTAGGTTAGTTTCCCGAATCCGTCTCTTCCAAGTGAATATCCGTGAGGCAGATAGCTGTCCTCATTATTAACAAATCCTGCAAGAAAAAAGGATAACTTGGGAACAATTGGACCTTCCAGGGAAGCTCTTAAAGTTCCAGGTATATAAACATCAGAGCGATCGTAAACACTCTTTTCTACATACTCAGCTTCATCTTCAACTCCGGAAAAAGGATTGCTTGTTCTATACGGCGAATTATTAATCATGGGTGAGGTATATTCAATTCTTCCATGAAATGCATCGCCACCATCTTTTGTAATAATATTTACAATTCCGGACATAGCATCCCCATATTCGGCGTTAAATGTACCACTAATGATAACCATTTCATTAACAGCATCTTTATTAAATGATTCACTATACTCACCGTATAGTGGGTCTTCCAGTTTAACACCATCAACCATAAATGCTAACTCACCTGTTCTTCCGCCTCTAACATGAAGATCACCATCTGCATCAGTTGTGAATCCGGCTTTGGTAGTTAAAATATCCTGAACTGTTTGAACAGGCATATTAAGAATTTCTTCCGAGCTGACTATTGCAACTTTAGAAGTTTCGTCTTTTCTTATCAACTCGCGTTCGGCTGTTACAACAACTTCTTCATCCATTTCGAGTATTTGTGATTCCATTAAATATTCAAGTTGTGTTGTGAAGTCGGCAACAATGCGTACATTATTTATTACGTAGTTTTTATAGCCGACCATACTAGCACGAACGGTATATATACCGGGTGGGATGTTTAGAATGATAAATTGACCATCAAGGTTACTGGCAGCCCCTAATTCAGTTCCTTCTATTACTATATTACATCCGGGGAGCGGTTCGTTTGTTTCTGCATCTCTAACAATGCCTGAAATTTTTCCTGTAGTGCCGGCCAGTGTAGAAAGGGTAAAACCAACGAGAATGATTAGAATCAGTAATTTGAAAATCAAATTATTATTCATAGCAAATTACCAAATTTGTTTTTATCTAAGTAGAACCATTTTTCGTGTTAAAATTGACTCAGAAGTTCTTAATTGTAAATAGTAAATTCCACTGCTGCAAGCTTCGCCAAAATTATTTTTGCCATCCCATTGAACTCGGTGTTCCCCGGGAGTAAATTTTTTACTCAACAAATTGCGGACTACCTGTCCAAGGTTATTGTAAACCGAGATTTTAACATCTTCAGTAACAGGTAATTCAAATTTGATAGTAGTTTGCGGATTAAAAGGATTTGGATAATTTGGATACAAAGTTAGCTGATAAGATATCGGCAAATCTCCTTCATCTTCAATACCAGTAATCTGATCCAGCCAGGTTAACACCCGCTGCATTACGGATACCCGTTTCGCAGGTCCCTGATCATTTATTCCTTCCCAACCGAAAGCAAAATACACCAATCGATAAATCCCGGAATAATAAAGTGCTGCCTGATTGGTTTGGTTTGCCGTTTCATACAAAATTGCAGGTTGAGCTGGAGAAATAGCTGTAACTACATCAGGGCTATTCTGATTATTAGCTCCTCCGGAACCCGATATAATAAAAATCTCACCTGCGCCAATAGGATCACCCATTATTCCTTGTAATGAATAATCATTGGAACTGTTTTGTACGTAGCTCGCGTGTAAATAATTTTCAAAAAAGGATAATCCGTTTTGTTGTTCTACCAGATCATAGGCAACGTTTTGACCGGATAAAAAAAGTTTTCCACCATTATTAAGATAATTTTCTAGAAAAGATTGTTCTGAGGTAGTCAAAACATTCTGCACTGCTTCGCCAGTATACCAAATAATAGTAGAATAAATGCTTTCATTAATCCCAGGAGTGCCTCGCACTTGAACATCCCAAATATCATAAGATTTTTGCAGACTATCCAGCGCAACAGTAAAATAACTAATTTTAGATGAATTGATTGGTTCATCATCGTTTACAATCAGTATATCTCGCTGCCCAATGGGTAATTCCAATATCTTTTGATATTGATATCCACCATCAGCGGTAATATTAATTTTGATTGAGGCAAACTCTATACTGGTATCTGCTCCCACAGTTAGTATAAATGGATCATTTTCATTACTAGAAATACTGCCCAATTGCATATTTCCAAAAGCAGATGAACTATCGGTAATTGTTAGAATTGGATTTAAACTTGTAACTGTGGCACTGACATTGGTCACAGCATCATAAGTATTTTTGAGTGTTAGTACTAATTCCACGGTTTCGTTATAATCCAAACGAGCATTGTTATTACCTGATGCCGAATCAAGAATGTTGTATGAGTATAAACGAATTACTTTATCCAGCGTTTTAAATGCATTTACACGCCCGGCTCCTAACTGTCCGGCATACTGAGGATTTAAACTGTCCATATCGTCACAACTGGTTAACATGCGATCTATAACCTGTATATTTGTGTATTGGGGGAACATTGCTGAAGTTAATCCTGCTAAACCTGCAACAATGGGAGTGCTCATGGAAGTTCCGCCTTGATTGCCATAGCCTCCACCAACAGTGGTTGACAATATTCCCACACCTGGCGCGCATAAATCAACCCAACTACCATAATTAGAAAAATCGGCTTTATGGTCCTGTGCATCAGTAGCAGCTACTGCCACTACATGATTATAATTAGCTGGATATTGAGGCATATTATTATTATCATTACCTGCTGCTGCCACACAAATTACCCCTTGGCTATGAGCATAATCAATCGCAACCTGTTCAGTTTGAGAAAAATAATCTCCTCCATAACTCATACTAATAACTTTCGCACCGTTATTGGCTGCGTAATAAATTCCCTCAACACTATAATAGATATACCCAAAACCGTTACTAGCAGTCATGCCGGCCCGAATACACATGATTCGGCAAGCACCACCTACTGATGCGATACCCAAACCATTATCTGTTACCGCAGAAGCATCTCCGGCACAGTGAGTTCCGTGCCCACCAAAATCCATTGGTTCGTTATCGGCTAGGGAATCATCCTCTCCTACCCAACCTAGTCCCGGCAAATGAACAAAATCCCACCCGATTACGTCATCAATAAAGCCATTACTATCGTTATCAATACTGTCAATATCAGCAGGAGATAAAAATCCATCGCCATCCAAATCTTCAGAACTATTAAACCAAATGTCCGCTCTTAAATCCTCATGAAAATAGTCAACACCTCCGTCAATAATGGCAATCACCTCACTGCTGTCACCGGTATGGATTCCTCTTGCAGAATCAACTTTTAAAAGTTGAAGATGATACTGACTATACCACAGTGGATCATTAGGTATTTCAAACATTCGCCTTATCGAAATTCGCTCAGCATAAACCACATTTGAACTTGTAGATAACCCGTGAAGCGTCTCGTCAAGATTTTCAGCATTGCTTACTTTTATACGGTAAATCCTCTCCATTCCGGATAAACGGTTGTCCAATTCTGATTTTGGAAAAACGGAGTGAATTTCTGAAATGGGTGTTGCAGAAAAAAGTGCAGTTACAGAATGCTCTAATTGAAACTGACCTTTTGAATCTACATCCAGCTCATTTTTAAACTGGATGTAGATTTCATTAGGAATAAAAAGATTTGTTCCTTGTACAAATCCATTGAAAAGAAAAATTGTTAAAACAAAAATAATATTTCTATTCATAATCAGGTGTTCAATCTAATCTCAATAACGAACTGTTACTTTAGCAATATCATTTTATTGGTAGCCTGAAAGCTTCCGGCTTGAATTTGATAATAATAAACCCCAGCGGGTGCTTCTTTACTAAACTCATCAAGACCATCCCATTGAACCTGATGGGTGCCTGCTGTAAATTCTCTGTTTGTTAAACTCCTAATTTTTTGCCCAAGACTGTTATAAATGTTTAATTTAACCAGTTCCGTAACAGGTAAATCGAAGTTGATAGTAGTATTGGGGTTAAATGGATTAGGAAAGTTTTGATACAAATCATAACCAGAAAAAATGCCGCTACGCGTATCCTGTACACCGGTGGTTGTATTAATTACATAAATATCATCGATAAAAAGATAAGCAGGGGAAACAGCAAAGTCCCATACATAGGCACCTATCCAACCACTGCCAAATGTATTGTCACTGTATGGACCTCCGGGAAGTTCGTTCCCGTCAAAAAAGAATCTGAATTGATTTCCCTCCACTTCTACTGCCAGGTGATGCCATCCGTCCGCGGTTGGTATGCCCCCGGGT
>JAOTUT010000171.1 GCA_029863735.1 Ignavibacteria bacterium | reverse complement strand
CTTTTATTCCGCCTGCTAATCTTGCTTCTTTTCCCATAGAGAAGTGAGTCATACTTGCAGGATGTTGAATAAGAGATTCAACTCCGCCAAGGCTAACAGCAAGCTGGTGAAGGTGAACCGAGTTCATAAGAATTTTTCCAGCTTCAATTCCACCCTCTACTTCAAATGTAATCATTCCACCGTGACCCTTATGTTGCTTTAATCCAACTTGATAATGAGGATGACTCTTCAATCCGGGATATCGGATACTTTTTACTAGCGGATGTTTCTCAAGCCATTCTGCAATTCTTTGAGCACTTTCACAATGTCTCTCCATCCTTAATCCAAGAGTTTTCAATCCACGGTGTACCAGAAAGGAATTAAATGGATCAATAACGCCACCAAGCTGGTTGAGTGTTTTTCTAAAATGTTTATAAGTTTCTTCATCTTTGACAACAATAATCCCACCTACAACATCAGCGTGCCCGTTAAGAAATTTTGTTAAGCTATGCATTACCACATCAGCACCAAGCGCAATCGGATTTTGGAGTGCCGGGCTCATAAAAGTATTATCAACTACAACTTTTGCTCCATGCTGGTGTGCTATTTTAGAAATCTCTTCAAGATCAGAAATACAAAGTGTCGGATTGCCCGGTGTTTCAACATATACAACTTTTGTGTTTGGTTTAATTGCGTTCTTTACATTATCAATTACTGCTGTATCGACGAAAGTAGTTTCAACTCCAAACTTTTTCATAATTGTGTTCAACAGAATAGTAGTTGGTCCGTAAACTGCTGCGGAACAAACAACGTGATCACCTGCAGATAATAGTGCCGCAAAAATTGTATGCACTGCAGCCATCCCACTTCCGCATCCAAGCGCTTTATGTCCGCCTTCTAGTTCTGCGATAGCATTTTCCATTGCTTCAATTGTTGGATTTAGCATTCTTGTATAGATGTAACCTTTTTCTTCACCTGCGAACAAGGATGCACCGTGTTGTACTGATTTGAATTTAAATGTTGATGTTTGATAGATTGGCGGAACAACTGAACCGTATTCGTATTCGTCAATTCCTGAATGAACACATTTTGTGTTAAAGTCTAGTTTTGAATGATTTTTCATTTTTTCTCTCTATTCCCCCTCTACTAATTCAGAATGGTGAAAATATTAATTCTTTAAAATTACGTTTGCAAAGTTAAGAATTTTTAATGAAGTATTACAGAAAAGTTCGAGTTCATTAACTCAATTTCATTACAAAATCTTTATATTTCCCTCCAAAATTTTGATATTCATTCAACGCAATCAATACATTGAGTAAAGAAAAAGTACTAGTCACTTCAGCACTTCCTTATGCAAACGGCCGGATTCATCTCGGGCATCTTAGCGGTGCATACCTTCCTGCAGATATTTATGTTCGTTATAAAAGATTTAATGGGGATGATGTCATTTACATCTGCGGATCCGATGAACACGGCGTTCCAATTACTATTACTGCAGATAAAGAAGAAGTTTCCCCTCAAGTAATTATTGATAGATTTCACGAAGCAAATAAAAAGGCATTCGAAAAATTCGGGATGAGCTTTGATAATTATTCAAGAACAAGTCTTCCAATACATCACGAAACTGCAAAAGAATTTTTTCTTGAATTTTTTAATCGTGGACTTTTTAGCGAGAAAAAATCAAATCAGTTTTATGATGAAAAAGCAAAAATGTTTTTGCCAGACAGGTATGTTGAAGGAACCTGTCCTCGCTGCGGAAATGAACAAGCTAGAAGCGATGAATGTGAAAATTGCGGCTCACTTTACGATCCGTCAGAGCTGAAAAATCCTAAAAGCAGAGTAAGTGAACAAACACCGGTACTTAAAGAAACAACTCACTACTTTTTCCCACTTGGCAAGTATCAACCTGAACTTGAAAAGTACGTAAATGAAATGAATGAAAAATATAGCTGGAAAGAAAACGTGTTACAATATTGCCGTGGTTGGTTTAAAGAAGGCTTGAAGGATCGGGCAATTACCCGTGATTTGGATTGGGGTGTAAAAGTTCCTGTTGATAGCGCTGCAGGTAAAGTAATTTACGTTTGGTTCGAAGCTGTACTGGGATATATCTCATCAACAAAAGAATATTCTCAAATAAAAAATCAGCCTGATCTATGGAAAAAATACTGGCAGGATGTTAACACAAAGTATATTGCATTTATTGGGAAGGACAACATTGTATTTCACACCATAATATTTCCTGCAATTTTAATGGCGTGGAATGAAGGAAAGAAAGAAAAATATTGTCTTCCACAAAATGTTCCAGCAAATGAGTTCCTGAATTTTGAAGGAAAGAAATTTTCTAAAAGTCGTAAATGGGGAATTGATGCAGACGACTTCCTGAATATCTTCCCAGCAGATCTTTTGCGCTATACTCTTGCAGCCAATCTTCCGGAAAACAAAGACACAGATTTTTATTGGAAAGAATTTCAGCTCAGGAATAACAGTGAGCTGGCAGATATTCTTGGCAACTTCATCAATCGAACATTCACTTTTGTGCACAAGCATTTTGGTGGAAAAGTACCTGCACGTGGCAAGCTTGAAAAGATTGACAATGATATGCTGAATGAAATCTCCGAATATCCAAAGAGGATCGCAGATCTTTTTGAAAGATTCAAAATCCGTGATGGCGTTAACGAAATGATGAACCTTGCCCGAGATGGTAACAAATATTTCAACGATTCTCAGCCGTGGGTAACGATAAAATCCAACAAAGAAAAATGCGGCACAACTTTGAATATTTGCTTACAGACTATTTACACACTTGCTGAACTTTTTTACCCTGTATTGCCCTTTTCATCTGAAAAATTATTTAAAATGTTGAATTCAAAGCCTGTTGAGTGGAAAGAAAGTGGTAAATCCTATTTGAAAGAAGGGCATCAAATTAACAGTGCAGAAATATTATTCCCTAAAATTGAGGACGAAGTGATAGAAGAACAAATAACGAAACTAGGTAACCCCGAATCGGATGTTAATAAAAAGCAGGAAGAATTAATTTCCTACGATGATTTTATGAAAACAAAATTGAAGGTTGCTGAAATTTTAAGTGCAGAAAAAATTGCAAAAAGTAAAAAGCTGATGAAACTTAAAGTAATGCTCGACGATGGTGAGAGGCAGCTGGTAGCAGGTATTGCTGAGCATTATAACCCGGAAGATCTGGTAGGTAAAAAAGTCATTGTCGTAGCAAATCTTCAGCCTGCAAAGCTGATGGGAGAAGAATCCAATGGTATGATTTTAGCCGTTGACAAAGAACTAGGAGGTTTGCAAGTTTTATTAGTAGATAATTCAGTTAAAAACGGAACTCGTGTTAAGTAAAAATATTAATAATTATAAGGATAAAAAATGAAGTTACTCGGAATGTCAATAATCCTGTTTGCAGGAATTATGTTTGCTCAATCTTCTATTGAGAAGTTCACACCTCAACTTGATGCAGTTGTAAGCAGTGCCAATCAGAATGAAGAATTACTGGTTTGGGTTTTCTTTTCGGATAAAGGTGATGAAACTCAAAATTATTTTAGTAAACCAAGTACTGTTGTAAGTGAGAAATCGCTAAAGAGACGTGCTAAAGTGCTAAGTGAAGATAAATTGATAACTCAAACCGATTTACCGGTGAATCAAAATTATATAGATCAACTCAGTTCACTCGGGTTTCAGCTAAAACAAAAAACAAAATGGTTTAATGGAGTTAGCGGATGGGCAACTAAATCTGAGCTTGCTCAATTTGCAAATATGCCATTCGTAAAGCAACTTGATATCGTTTACAGATTCAGAAAAAATAATTTTGAAGAAGAAACTGTAAATGATGATCCTGAAGAATTAAATCAAAATCTATCCAAGTCAGAAGGAACAAATTCTTTTAACTATGGTCAGTCCTTCACTCAGTTAAATCAAATCACTGTTCCTGCTGTTCACGATTTGGGATATACCGGGCAGGGAATTACCATTTGTTCAATGGATGCAGGATTTGATAATCTCGCTCACGAAGTTTTTAGTTCTATGAATATAATAGCAATGTGGGATTTTGTTGATAACGATCCAGATGTGAGTCAAGGCGGTTCACACGGAACAAGTACTCTTTCTAACTTAGGTGGTTTTAAAGAAGAGAAACTCATTGGTCCTGCATTCGGTTCAGATTTTATTCTTGCAAGAACTGAAGACATTTATAGTGAAACACCTGTTGAAGAAGATAACTGGATTGCGGCTCTTGAATGGGCAGACAGTATTGGTGTTGATGTTACAAGTACTTCACTTTCCTACTTAGACTATGATCCTCCCTACCCGAGTTACACCTGGGAGGATATGGATGGGAATACTGCTCTAATAACAATTGCTGCTGATCTTGCTGTTGGACTCGGAATTTTTGTTGTTAACTCAGCTTCAAACAGTGGATATAATCCTAGTCATAATACTCTGGGTGCACCTGCAGATGGTGATAGCGTTGTTGCTGTTGGTGCGGTAGATGGATCCGGCATAAGGGCTTCTTTTAGCAGTGTTGGTCCTACAACAGACCCGCCTGGAAGAATAAAACCTGATTTGATGGCAATGGGTGAAGGAGTTTATGTTGCAAGATCATCTTCACCTACTAGTTATGGCTATTCAAGTGGTACGTCATTCAGTTGCCCTATTTTGGCTGGTGCTTCAGCACTTCTTTTAGAAGTTGATCCCTCATTAACTCCTATCCAGTTAAGAGAACTGCTAAAGAATACAGCTTCGCAAAGTAATAATCCTGATAATCTGTATGGCTGGGGAATAATAAATACTTATGCTGCAGTTCAATCAATTGTAACTGGTAT
>JAOTUT010000169.1 GCA_029863735.1 Ignavibacteria bacterium | reverse complement strand
TCCCATTTTGTTGGATTAGGTTTCCATGCACCTTCTAAACCACTGGTAGTTGCGTGAGGGCCCTTGCCGGTTTTAAATTTGTTGATCCATCCTAAACCTTGCTCTTCGATAGGAGCAGCTTCCGGTTCCGGACCAACTAACTTTGGATCACCAGCGCCGTGCATTTTACCAAATGTGTGCCCACCGGCAGTCAGTGCAACTGTCTCTTCATCATTCATCGCCATTCGTTTAAATGTTTCCCTTACATCACGTCCTGATGCTAAAGGATCAGGATTTCCATCTGGGCCTTCAGGGTTAACGTAGATCAGACCCATCTGAACTGCTGCTAGCGGGTTTTCCAGTTCCCGCTCACCGGAGTATCGGCTCTTGGGTTTATCACTAGTGGCTAACCATTCCTTTTCAGCACCCCAATAAATGTCTTCTTCAGGCTGATAGATGTCTTCGCGTCCACCAGCGAAACCAAATGTTTTAAAGCCCATAGACTCCATTGCGCAATTGCCAGCTAAGATGAAAAGGTCGGCCCAGGAAATTTTGTTTCCATATTCCTGTTTGATTGGCCATAGTAGGCGTCTTGCTTTATCAAGATTTCCGTTGTCAGGCCAGCTATTTACTGGTGCAAAACGCTGGTTACCTGTACCACCACCACCACGACCGTCTGCAGTCCGATATGTACCGGCACTGTGCCATGCCATGCGAATAAACAGACCGCCATAATTACCCCAATCGGCAGGCCACCAATCCTGCGAGTTGGTCATTAGCGTATAAAGGTCTTTTTTGATTTTCTTTAGATCGAGTTTCTTAAACTCTTTAGCATAGTTGAACTTCTCTCCCATGGGATTGGATAAAGAAGAGTGCTGATGGAGAATTTTTAAGTTCAATTGGTTTGGCCACCAGTCCCGGTTCGATGTGCCGCCACCAGCTCCGTGTGGTACAGGGCATTTGCTATTTTCACTCATAAAGTTTCCTCATTTCTTTGTTGATAAGAATTAAACTTTTTTAGTTTTGACCTTTATTAGATGAATCGTAACTCCAATTGCTATTGCTAATAAAAGTAATTTGATCATAAGTTCTTCTGTGAAAAAGTAGACTGAACTCAGAATCATTATCCATAGTAAAGCTACGTTAAAAACTTTTGCTTTAATTGTTAATCCAGATTTATCCTGATAATTTTTTAAGTAAGCACCAAGAATTTTATGATTACGCAGCCATTCATTTGCACCTGGAGATCCTTTAATAAAACAGGCAGATGCAAGAATAAGAAAGATTGTAGTTGGAAGAATTGGCAGGAAGATTCCAATAACACCTATTACAACCAATAGGATTCCACTTATTAAATAAAAGTAACGATAAAAGCCAGTAAGATGTGCACTCTGTGGTTTTATCTGCTGCATTAATTGTCTTTCTTTAAGTTCTGGATTGCAAAAGCAAAGTTCCTAAATTTGAACTTATAAGTCAAATTGATAATTTTGGAACGACTTTATTCACATTTCTTGGAGCAGCTTACATTAAAAAGGGAAGTAGGGTTTATTTATTCTAAGACTTTCATTAAAAAACATTTTCTCAATGCACTTAAAAGAAAGATTTTAAAAGTTAATCCGGAAGAAATTAAACAAAAAAAAGGATTGATAATTCACTAAAAATGTTTACATCAAAAAAAAGAATTAATTTCTACGACTGCGATCCAGCAGGAATATTATTCTATGCCAGGCTATTTGAAATTAATCACTCGGTTTATGAAGAGATGATTAATAGCTTCCAACTAAAGGAAAATTATTGGTTCAACGATAAGTTTGTTGTTCCAATTATTAAAACTGATGGAGCTTATTTCAACCCTTTAAAAGCAGGTGATTTAATTTCAATTAATCTGACAGTCACGCTCAAAAAAGAAAATTCTTTTGAGCTTACTTATGAGTGGATTGATAGCACAGGTGAAATTGCAGCTAAAGCACGCACAGTTCACGTATTCGTCGATAAAAAGAAATGGATTAAAATTCCGCTTTACGATGAGATAGTGAAAGGTCTGGAATCTCATCAAAGAGATGTAAATCTGTAACGGTTGATGAGTTTCTCTTTCTCTATTTTACCCAGCTCAGTTTTAGGTAACTGATCTTCAAAGAAAATCTTTTTTGGAACTTTAAATCCAGAAATTCTTTCCTTTAAGAAAATTTTTATCTCGTCATGGGAAAGTTTATTCGATTTATTTCTTAACACAACAGCAGCAGCAATTATTTCACCCCAATCTTTATCTTTCACAGGAAAAACTGCAGCCTCTTCAATTAAAGGATGTTGAAGTAAAATTTTTTCAATCTCAATTGGATTGACATTTTCTCCTCCGGTAGATATGAGATAATTTTTTCTTCCCTCAATAAACAAGTATCCTTCTTCATCAACATAACCGATATCTCCGGTATAGTAGACTCCATTTTTAATTACTTGATGATTCTCATACTTATCAAGATAACTTGACATCAACGAATTCGTGTGAACAGTGATCTCACCAATCTCAAACGGTTTTAGTTCGTTCCCATCAACATCAGAAATTTGGATTTGATTTGTTGGAATTGCCCGCCCTACAGAATTTGTTTTAATTAATATTTCATCTTTTAGCAGGGCGGTAACAAATGAAGAAGTCTCTGTTGAACCATAAACTAAGTTCACAGGCCAGCTAAGTTCATAAGCTTTTGCCATCAGTTCCATATCTGCAAAGCCACCGCCGATTAAACAATTTTTTAACTCTGGATTTGGGGATGTACTTTCATCAACTAATTTTTTTAATTGTGCAGCTACAAGTGAAATAAAAGTGGGCTGCCAGTTGTTGAATGATACTGTTAAATCTTTAATGGAAAGTGAATCAGGGATTATTAATGGAATTCCAAAAAGCAGTGATCGTGTTATAGTAGAAAATCCGCCTACGTGATAAAAAGGAAGACTTGCCAGCCATCTGTCACTATGTGTATATCGAAGGAGTTGATTGCTATTGATTGCACTGTTGTACAAGCTGCTGAAAGAAAGAATTATTCCTTTTGATTTATTGGTTGAACCAGAAGTAAAAATGATTACGGCAGGATGGTCTGCTTCTAATTTATCCATTCCGGTAAAAGAAGAATTTTCATTAATGTTAAGAGGATATTCAATTATTTGCTTACCCGGATTTATAACTTTTTTAGCAGAATCCTTCTGAACTAAAATAGTCGAGCAATTTGCTAGCCTTAGTTGCTCTTCAATTTCTGATTGATTCAATTTCAAATTAAGAGGTACCGGGACAGCTGAAATCTGCCAGAGTGCTAAAACGTTCATTACAAAATCAACATTATTCTCACCAATAATTCCTACACGATCTCCTGAAGAAACCCGTTGATTTTTTAAAAATGAAGCGATGCATAAAACTTTCTGTCGAAGTTGATCAAAGGTATAAGTCCCAGAAGAAGAAATTATCGCTTTGGCTGAAAAGTTTTGTCTGAGTAAAAGAAATTTTTCAGGACTAAGATTTTTCATATTCAATAAACTTTTATACTTCCGTTTACCACCGGATATTTATCCTCGGCTATATCATCTTCAAAATATTGAATAACTGCCAATCCATGAGCAATATCAGACTTAACAACTGATGCTGCAATAACAGTATTAGTTCTACCCACAGCTGACTCGAATGACGATGTAACAACGGGTGCGATATTATTTTTTTCTGCAAGTTCAATTATTTCCAGCGTTGGAATTAAGCCGCCAAGCATCATCGGTTTTAGAATAATAAAGTCAATTGATTTCGCAGAAATAAATTTTTTCGCACTATCAAAATCGCGGATTGATTCATCCGCTGCGAGAGATACATTTGTTCTACTTTTTAAATCTTTGAATTCATCCAACGAATTCACAGGCTGCTCTGCATACTCAATAGAAAATTCTTTAAATTGATTTAAATATTTATCTGCTTCCGCAACTGACCATTTACCATTTGAATCAATTCTTAATTTAATTTCGTAACCAACTGCTTTTCGAATTGATTCTACGCTTCTCAAATCCTCATCAAAATTATTTCTTCCGGTTTTAACTTTTATTGTTTTGAATCCTTCATTAACAAACTGCAAAGCTCTGGATGTCGCTTCTTCTGGATTGAGAAAGCCAATTGCGGCGTTTACTTTGATTTCTCTTTTCAATTTAAGATTCAATAGTTGAGAAAGAGAAGTTTTTTTTTCGTTGCAAATAAGATTTGTAAATGCCTGCTCCAAACCGTGTTTAAGAGAAGGGTAAGCGTTATAATCAGATAAAAAATATATTAAAGAATTTTTAAAGTCCTCTATCTCAACTTTCATTTCAATTTTTAGATTCGAAATCCGCTTTTCAGCTTCTTCATAAGTTTCAGAACCGAATTCGGGGAGTGGACAGACGTCACCAATTCCAACATTACCAGAGGAACTTTCAAGCGAGATGATAAATCCTTTTCTAGTGCTAATCTTACCTTTTGAAGTTTCGAACGGAACGGAAAGTTTTAATTCGTACGGGTGATATTTCAATTCAAGTTTATTCATAATATCAAACCCAAAGAGAAACACAATCCAAAAATGCCAGCAAATTTAGCAGAAAGTTCGAGTGTCTTATTAAGCTCTTCACCCTTCAATGTGTAAAGCATCTTGATAAGAATAAATGAAATAGGAATTGTTGCCAAAGGCAGGAAAATCCAGAAGTTAAAGTCAAAGTGTAAATACAAAGAAAAAGATGTCAGGTATGAAAGTATAATTAGAATAATAAACTGCCATCTTGAAAATTCTCTGCCCAAAATTACAGCTAAAGTTCGTTTATTTACTTCACGATCTTCTTCAATATC
>JAOTUT010000168.1 GCA_029863735.1 Ignavibacteria bacterium | reverse complement strand
TCATGATGATGATACGTTTACAATGGATAAGGACGGCAAAGAAGTTCCCATTTTCGTAAGTGAAGGTAAATTCGGTTCCTCGGGCCATTCAAAATTAAAATGCATTTCCTGTCACACAAATTTTGACCCTGAAGAAATTCCACACACTGAAAACCTGACGCCTAAAACTTGTGGCGACTGTCATCAGAAGCAAATTGTAAAACACTTATTCCACCCAAAAATACTCAAAGCCTCTGGTATCGAAAAAGAAAGGGATATAAATTGTGTAAACTGTCATGACAATCACTATCCACAGGATCCGAATGCTGAAGGGAGTAAATGGAGTGCTAAAAATATTCCTAATTCATGCGGGCAATGTCATAAAGAAATAAAAGAAAGATATCTTTCTTCCGAACATTACAGTGCATTTAAGGAAGGAATGCTGGGTGCCCCCACCTGTTTAAGTTGTCATAAAAATCCGATCGCAAGAGTTCACTCAAACGAAGATACAGTGAATGTCAAGATTTCACAAGAAAAGCTTTGCTTATCATGCCATTTAGATTCACCAGAAGTTCGAGCAAGAACTGCACCTTCTGCGGGTTTTATAACCATGTACGATAAAAGTGTTCATGGTTCAGAATTAAATTCCGGCAACGCAAAAGTAGCCAATTGCGTTAATTGTCATAGTTCGCATGCAGTTTTAAAGAGCACCGACAGCAAATCACAAACATTTAAAGCAAACATCCCAACTACTTGCGGTAAATGTCATAACGAAATTTCAATAGAATATCTCGAAAGTGTTCACGGTGTTGCTCTTGAAAAGGGAATAAGTGAATCGCCCGCCTGTACAGACTGTCACGGTGAACACAACATACTTAAACACGATGACCCACAATCTCCAGTATCTTTCCAGAATCTTTCACGTGAAGTATGTTCGCCTTGTCATAGTTCATTAAAGCTGTCAGAAAAATACGGAATAACTAGCGATAGGTTCGAAACTTTTTCAGATAGTTACCACGGTTTAGCCATTGAAGGTGGGTCAGTTGCAGTAGCAAACTGTGCAAGCTGTCACGGGTCTCACAACATTAAACCATCATCAGATACAACTTCAACTATAAGTAAAGCAAACCTTGTAGAAACATGTGGAGGCTGCCATCCTGGTGCAAACACTAATTTTACAATCGGTAAAATTCATATCACACGGCAAGACGAAAGTGAACCTATAATATATTTGATAGCTTCTGCATACATAGCTCTAATTTTTAGTGTGATTGGATTAATGTTCGTTCATAACCTTCTGGACTTTTTCAGAAAGTCTAAGATTAAGAAAATGAAACAAAGGGGATTGATAAGAGAAGAAAGACGTGGGCATGCTCTTTACCTTAGGATGAATCTGAATGAAAGAATTCAGCATGCTACACTTGCTATAAGCTTTCTAACGCTGGTAATTACAGGATTTATGTTAAGTTATCCCAATGCCTGGTGGGTTTCACATATTCGTGATATCAGTAGTGGTGCGTTTGAAGCCAGGAGTTTACTACATAGAATTTCTGCGGTTGTTATGGTAGCAATAAGCTTATATCATATTTATTATATTTTCTTTACGGCAAGAGGCAGGCAACTGATTAAAGATCTGTTACCAAGATACCAGGACATAAGAGATGCTGTAGATGTTGCCAAGTTCAACCTGGGATTTTCAAAAACAAAACCAAAACTTGACAGATTTAGTTACATAGAAAAGGCTGAATACTGGGCATTGATATGGGGAACAATTGTAATGACTGCAACCGGTATAATTATGTGGTTTGATAATACCTTTATGGGCATATTAACAAAACTCGGTTATGATATAGCCAGAACTGTTCATTACTACGAAGCTTGGTTGGCATTTCTCGCAATAGTTGTATGGCATTTTTATTTTATTATTTTCAATCCTGATGCATACCCGATGAATCTTGCATGGTGGAAAGGAACCATTACTGAAGAAGAAATGGCTGAAGAACATCCGCTTGAACTTGAAAAAATAAAAGCTAAGGAAAAAAGCAATTCAACTGAAGAAGAAAAAAGTTAATCACTTTAGTAAATGAAAAATACATTTTTAAGTCTAATACTCATTTTTATAATTCCCCTTTCAGTTTATTCACAATCGAAAGATGATTGTCTAATCTGTCACGATGATCCAGGATTCAAAGGAAAAGTAAAGGGCAAAACAGTTTTGTTGCATGTTAACGAGGAAAATTTTTCAGGATCAGTTCACGGAGATTTAGAGTGTGTCGATTGTCATTCTGATTACAATGCTGAAGACATTCCGCACAAAAAAGAGTATTCAAGAGTTAATTGCGGTGAATGTCATGATGATGTTCAGCAACTGTATGTAGAATGTCTTCATGGACAAGCCGAAGCTAAGGGGGATCCTCTCGCACCTATCTGCCAGGATTGCCATGGTAACCACAATATTTTACCAGTAAAGGACCACAATTCTGTGGTTGCACCAATGAAAATACCTTTCCTTTGCGGAAGGTGCCATCGGGAAGGAACACCAGTACAACTGCAAAGAAACATCCCTCAAGACCGAATTCTGGAAAATTATACTGAAAGTATCCATGGTGAAGGACTTCTAACAAAAGGACTGATTGTATCAGCAACTTGTGTTTCCTGTCATTCAGCTCACAGAGTTTTACCGCACACTGATTCCAGATCGACAATCTCACGACAAAATATTGCAAGCACCTGTTCAGTATGTCATGCAGAAATTGAAACAGTTCATAGAAAAATTATTCGTGGCGAACTCTGGGAAAAACAAGAACATACATTACCTGCTTGTGTCGATTGCCATCAACCTCATGAGATCCGAAAAGTTTATTATGATTACGGAATGGCTGATAAAGATTGTCTTGAGTGCCACGATAACCCGAACCTGGTTTCAAGTAAAGATGGAAGATCTTTATTTGTTAATTATAACGAAATAAATAACTCAAGACATTCAAAAACTGCTTGCAGTCAGTGCCATTCTGAGGTAAACGTATCAAAGCATCGACCTTGCGAAACTATTCAGAGCAAAGTAGATTGTTCTGCATGTCATGAAGAGGTAGGATTAGAATATTCAAAAAGTACGCACGGTAATTTAGTTGCAAAACAAGATCCGAACGGACCCACTTGCATTGAATGCCATGGTACTCATGGAACATTAGGAAGGACGGATCCGAAATCACCAACATTTGCAACTAATATTCCCGTTTTGTGTGCAAAGTGCCATCGCGAAGGAGAGAAGGCAGCGGTTCGCTATACCGGGTCAGAGAAAGAAATTATTGAACATTATACTGAAAGTATTCATGGAAAAGGTTTATTAAAGAGTGGCCTAACAGTTACCGCTACCTGTACTGCCTGCCATACCGCGCATAGAGAATTGCCTCACTTAAATCCGGAATCTAGTATAAACCCTGCAAATATAGCTTCAACTTGCGGAACCTGTCATCACGGAATTGAAGAGCAATTTGTAAAAAGTGTTCACTCCCCTCTCATCACAAAGACGGACAAGCAGTTGCCTGTTTGTAACGATTGTCATAGTGCCCATACAATACGCAGAGCTGATTCGGAAGGATTTAAACTTGAAATTATGAGCCAGTGCGGAAGATGTCACGAGCAAATTGCAGAAACTTATTTTGACACTTATCACGGAAAAGTTTCTCAGCTTGGTTACACTAAAACTGCCAAGTGTTATGATTGCCATGGTTCGCATGATATTCTACCGGTAAATGATACAAAATCAAGACTAAGCAGAGAAAATGTTGTTGAAACTTGTAAAGCATGTCATCCATCAGCTAACAGACAGTTTGCCGGTTATCTGACACATGCAACTCATCACGATCCCGTAAAGTATCCCATTTTATTCTGGGCCTTTTGGGGAATGACAGGACTGCTGGTGGGAACTTTCTTTATTTTTGGATTACACACATTACTTTGGTTCCCTAAATCATTAGAGTGGAGAAGAAAATTAATAAAGATTCACGATGAAAAAGCTAATTCTAACGAGGACAGTTCTGAATCTGGTAATACTAAAACTTATAAAGATAAAGAATGAAAATTAACGAAAAATACGTGTTGAGATTTACCAGGCTCAATCGGGCTCTACACATCTTTATGATTATAAGTTTTCTTATCCTTTCACTAACAGGTATGAGTTTAAAATTTTCATATACTGGATGGGCAAAAGTACTCTCAAAATTTTTTGGTGGCTTCGAGTCCGCAGGTTATTGGCACAGGTTTGCAGCTGTTATTATGATCATCGTTTTCAGTCTTCATCTTATTGACCTTGTTCGTCTTAGAAGAAAAGAATTTGGTTCCTGGAAAGCATTACTAATTGGTAATAATTCAATGCTATTTAATAAAAGGGATTGGCAGGATTTTAAGAACTCGCTGAAATGGTTTCTCGGGAGAGGAGAAAGACCAAGTTACGGCAGATGGACTTACTGGGAAAAATTTGATTACTTTGCCGTATTCTGGGGAATGTTTGTAATTGGTTCAACGGGAATGTCACTTTGGTTCCCTGAATTCTTTACTAATTTTGTTCCCGGTTGGATGATTAATGTATCCACAATTATTCATAGTGATGAGGCTTTGCTGGCAACAGGATTTATTTTCACAATACACTTTTTTAACACACATCTTCGTCCTGAAAAATTTCCTATGGATATCGTAATATTTTCGGGAAGAATTCCTCTTGACGAATTCAAATTAGACAGACCTGACGAATACAAAGAAATGGTAGAAAAGGGAGAACTGGAAAAATATTTAGTCGAACAGTATCCTCCCATTGTAATTAAAGGAATAAAAATATTCGGATGGACAGCACTTTCTATTGGTTTTAGTATTGTCATCTGGATCATCTATGCGAT
>JAOTUT010000166.1 GCA_029863735.1 Ignavibacteria bacterium | reverse complement strand
CAACAGTTGCTATAGCAAAACCTATTCTTCTCGAATGGTACTCATCCAATTCTTCGTCTGCCAGATTAATTGCTTCTTTAATAACTTGAATTCCCTCGTTACTCTTTTCCTTAACTTTTTCCAAATCGAAAGTATGAACAAGAGTTCTTGATTCAATAAGTTTTTGTCTTCCCTCCTGCAATAAGAATCCAATATCTACATCATTCATCCCTTTAATTTGAACATCGATAGATTTAGTACCTGCTGAATCGTAAAGACTTACCAATTCCGAAATGTGAAATTTAATATTTTTAGCTGCATCATATCCGGCTTCACCCTCATCGTGACAATTAATACAAAAAGATTCTTTGTTTACTCCGACCAAATTATCGCTGGTTTTTTTTATAGCGTGATAACCATGGCATTGTTCACACCCATGAAAATCATGTTCTTCAAAAGCACTTGCCATTCTTGTTTGTCTGAAGAACTCCATGTTTTTTACATGGCAAGAACCGCATATAAAAGTAACAGAAGTTAACCCGGGTGGTGTTGCCCCATGATTGCCATGGCAATCATTACAAGCCGGTGCTCCGATATCTTTATGTTCTATTAGAGCAATTCCATGAACACTTGCTGCAAACAGTTCATATTGGTTTGATGGTATATCGTATGATTTCATATAAACAGAATTGCTATGACATTTTCTGCAAGTTTGAGGTACATTAAGCGGGTAGATAGAAGCCCGTGGATCTCTTGAAGGTAAGATACCATGAGATGTATGACAATTGATACAAACAGCAACTTTACTATCTCCATTATTTATTTTCTGTCCATGAACACTCGTATAATATTGTGATACCTGGTCAGTTGCCAAACCTGGATGGAAATTTCTCATAAATATCGGATCAGAATGGCACTTGCCGCAGAATTCTGGAATCTCTTCATGCGATGGAACTCCAACGAAATTATTTTCCTCACTCATCGCCACTTCTTCTTCATCTGAAGCTGGATCTCCGCCATGGCAGCCGGCGCAAGACAATCCCTTTTGTAAATGAATATCAAATTCCCGGTAATCAGCAGGTAATAATTCCAGATCCACATGGCAAGCAATACATTGATCGTCTTCAAATGAATCCTGGGGTGGACCTGATCTAGCAGCAATGGCATTTATTAAAAAAGCTGACAGAATTAAAAGTAAAAATGCCAGTTGTATTTTTAATTGAAGGTAGCTCATTAATTCCTCACTGGTTTTTTGATATCGATCTTAAATATGCAAATAAATCTTGCATTTCAATTGTTGTTAATTCAGGCCATTTATTGTTTTGAATTAATAAAAGATCTTCCATACGGGAAGCATGATTCCACATTTTTTGCATAATTTTAATTCGTGAATTGAACGATTTCAGGTTAGATAAATCGGGGCCTACACTTTCACTTCCACTTTCGTGACAATCTGCACATCCTTTATCGACAAAGACCAATCCTCCCTCATCAACATCACCCGGCTTATCTTCAAAACCAAGGAAATATAGATATGCTATCAAATCTGCCATTTCATTTCCATCAAATTGTGGATATTCGATCGATTCTTCTTTCATATAATTTATCATAGTTGGACTGTGATTCCACATCTGAGCTGCGATTTCAGTTACACTTTTATTTAGCTTTAATTCAGCAAGATCCGGACCGGATGTTTCATTACTGCCTTCTACCTTGTGGCAATTAATGCAGCCCTTCTTTTTAAAAACTAATTTTCCTTTAGAAGGATTACCGGGAGACATCCTTATTTCAGCAACTTCTAAAGTTGAATGCTTTATGTAAGCAGTTAGATCGGCTATATTTTCACCAGTAATTTTAGGATAACTCATATTCAGGTCATTCATTTTTTCCTGCATAGAAGGACCATGATTCCACATTGCCTGTGCCATGTAAAGTGGTGAAGAAAACTGTTGCAATTCTGCAAAATCAGGTGCAACACTGCCACCGCTTACCTGGTGGCATTTCATGCAGCCCTTTGAGTTTAATAACTTTTTCCCATTCGAAACACTGCCCGGTTCACCCAGATACTTCAGGTAATAAATGAAATACATAAGATCCAGCATTTCTTTTTCATCAAAGTATGGTCTTTCAAATTTTAGTTCGCGGAATTTTCTATTCATTTCAGGAATATGATTCCAAATAATAGAAGCCAGTTCCAAAAAACTGCCGTAGTATTTTTGTCTTGCTAGGTCGGGACCTAGTATACCACCGTATCCACCCAATGAGTGACATACGATGCAGCCTTTTTCTTCAAAAGCTATTCTTCCATCCAATGGATTTATAGGTAACTTTAATTCCTGTGCTGTGCTGGTTGCGATAAAAATTAAAATTGTAATCGAAAAATGAATTATAGATCTCATTTTAACCCTCAGAAGAGTTTTTTAAATTACTGTTGTCCTTTTTTTTAAAGCCGAAATACGCATAAGTGAGTATGCATGCTAATGTTACAAAAACCGGGATAGCTATTAAGCTAATTCCTAATGAAACTCCAGGTGCATCGTGAAGTTCAACTGATATGGATATAAGGTTAATTATCCAGATGACAATTCCTATTACAAAAATCCACATAGCTAAAAAACTCACCAACTGAGCCATAGCAATTATTTTATTTTGCATTGAGTTCATTCTTTCTTGCCTCATTTGTTCAAATAGATATTGAGTATGTATAAGAATATATTATTCAGAAACTGTTTCCTTCCCAGGTAAATAACTGTGCACTCGTTCCTCCACTTCTTTAATTCCTTCTTTTCTGCCTTCTTCTATTTCCCAAATTGAAATGATAGGAAAGAATTTTGAAAAGAGTACAAAACCAAGTATAAATACTGCAATCCCTCCAAGGAAGAGCGCCCATTCAACCGTAGAAGGAATATAAATCCCAATTGGAAGCTCCATTCTTGGGTTTGCTAATGATGGGACGACAATATTCAACCGTTCTAACCACATACCTATTACTACTACAATAGATGCAATGAGTATTCCAGTAATGGTTTTGAATTTTTTAAAACTTAAAATAATTACAGGTATGATGAAATTACATAATAACATTCCCCAGAAAAATAATGCATAAGTACCTGTAAACTTATAATGAATAATTTCCATCTCGTGCGGCTCTGAGCCGAAAATTCCTGTAAGGAATTCTGAAAACGTGAAATAAAACCAGAGTAAAGACATTATTAAAAGAAGAGTACCTAAATATTGAAAGTGGATTTTTTTTAGATAGTCCTCCAGATGAAAAACTTTTCTGGAAACAATCATTAAAATTATTAATGCGGCGATTCCCGAAAAGATTGCTCCAACAACAAAATAAGGACCAAAAATAGTACTGTGCCAACCTGGCTGAAGAGTCATTGAGAAAATATATGAGATTACAGTATGAACTGATATTGCGATTGGAATAACCATTATCATCAGGATGCTGATTGCCCTATTAAGTACTTTCTTTTGATGTTCAGTACCTTGCCATCCCCAGGAAAGAAAACTGTAAAACCAGGTAAGTTTACCTCCCTTATCTCTCAGTTTTGCTATATCCGGAATCATTGGTAAATAAAGGTAAACAGTGCTTGCTGTAAAATAAGCCGTAATACTTGTAACATCCCACAGTAAAGGAGACTGCAAACGACCAGAGGTGAAAATATTTAATACCCTATCCGGTCGTCCCAAATCCAGGATGGGATGAAGTCCTCCAATTGCCAATACAATTGCAGTAATTACCTCAGCCATCCGGGTAATAGGTCTTCTCCATTCTGCTCTTGATAAACGGAGAATCGCAGAAATCAATGTGCCTGCATGGCTGATACCTATAAAGAAGACAAAGTTAACGATATAAAAACCCCAGGTAATGGTTTGATTCATACCTGTAACGCCAAGTCCCAACCACACCTGGGTAATATACATTATTAGTGCCCATAAAATAATCAGCAGTAATATGCCAACAGTAATATAAAATCCTTTCCCCGTTTCATAAATTGGGCGAAATAAGGGCGCATCTAATTCATTTTCATACTGAACTTTTTTGGGCATATTCACTCCCTCTTGAGTAGATAAATAACTTTTGGTTCAGTGCCTAAACCTTCCAATTCTCTGAATGCACGGGAACTCCTAGAAAGGTTATAAACTCTGCTTTCTTTATTTTCCAGATCGCCAAAATCAATAGCATTAGTAGGGCAACTTTCTGAGCATGCGGGTAAATACTCATTATCCATTATTTCCCGATCTTCGGAATCTGCATCCTCTTTTACCTTCAGCAACCGATGAGCGCAGAAAGAACATTTTTCAACAACACCTTTCATTCTGGGTGATACATCCGGATTAAAACAGCTTTTAAATTCATCAGGCCATTCAGGTTCGTACCAATTAAAAACTTTTGCTGTGTAGGGGCAAGCCACCATACAATAGCGGCATCCTATACAACGGTGATAGATTTGACCAATTAATCCCTCTTCGTTTTTATATGTTGCATTAACAGGACATACAGGTGTGCATGGGGGATTATCGCAGTGAAAGCAGGGTTTCGGAAATCGCTTAACTCGTATATTTGGATATTCACCTTCATAAATTGTAACCATGTCCATCCAAAACATCACACGTCCATCATCAGCTTCTTCGGGGCTAACGATTGCAATATTATTTTCAAGTTTACATGCAGCAATGCAATCACCGCATCCGGTGCATTTGTCTAGATCAATTACCATTGCCCATTTTGGCATTCTATTTACTCCTTAAGTTGCCAGTGAAATAGTTATTTTAGTTGCCTGAAGTGCAGGGTTACCATTCAAAGAATCATACAGGTTTTTCATTATAGAATTTGGATTCACACCATGTCCTTTAGCGTATCTACCAAAAGAAGTGTGTCCTAAACCGAAGGGGATAGCAACTACGTTAAGCATTACACCAGGATTCACAAGAGCTTTTAATTTTACA
>JAOTUT010000165.1 GCA_029863735.1 Ignavibacteria bacterium | reverse complement strand
CTGATGGTACTTCTTTTAAAGTCGGAACAAAATATTTACTTAATCGCATATTACTTTAACTGAATTTTTCGTTTATTTTTATTGAAAATTGATTTGAAAAATACAGATTTGATAAGGCTGTTCAAAGTTATTGGTTGTTGCTAGGTGGGCTAATTTAATTGCTCGATCAAATATACTTTATCGTTTCTTCGAACAAGTTCAGTAGTAACAAATGTAACCTCATCACCTTTTTTTGCTGAACGTGAAGATTTATCATTTATTATTAAATCATCCAATGTCAATTCGACAAGTCCTGTTGTTTCACCTATGATTAATAGTCTATCATTCAAATTCACTTTGCCAGATTCCAACAAAATGTGAGCTGCTTTTGGCTTTTTAAAATAATTTAGAACTTTACCAACATAAACTTTGCGTGTTGTTGCTTTCGTGCCATCAACTCCGGCATAATCATCAGAAGAGGGTTTACCAAAATAAAAACCTGTAGAGAATCCGCGGTTGTAAACAGTTTCCAATTCTTTAAGAAATTCTTTCTTCTTTTCTGATGTAAGTTTTTTCTGATAATAAAGACCAATTGCATTTCTATAAACCGAAACAGTTTTTGCTACATATTCCGGTGCTCGTTTTCTTCCTTCTATTTTGAATGAGTCTATTCCCGCTTCAATCAGTTGATCAATAAATTCAATAGTACAAAGATCTTTAGGTGAAAGAATGTAGTCATCACCAATAAATAATGAATTATTTGTTGCCGTGTCGAAGACTTCATACTCTCGTCTGCAGGGCTGAACACATTCGCCACGGTTTGCACTTTGCCCAAACAAGTGATGACTCATAAAACATCTCCCGCTTACAGCAATGCACATCGC
Organism: Ignavibacteria bacterium; assembly: GCA_029863735.1. Next base: position 4,090 of record JAOTUT010000165.1, on the reverse strand, counting down.
ACCGTGAATGAATGCTTCAATTTCAAGATCAGTGTTTTTTCTTATCTTTTTGATTTCTTCAAGTGAACATTCGCGAGCAAGTACTATTCTCACAGCTCCAAGTTTTTTATAAACTGAAGCCGCCAAAGAATTTGAAATTGAACTTTGAGTTGAAATACAGAATTGAATTTTATGTTTATTGCATAGTTCGGCAACCGCTAAATCTGAACAGATTATCCTGTCAATCTTCGCTTTCTTTGCGGCTGAAATAATTTTATCTGCTTCTTCAAGTTCATCTTCAAAAACAATTGTGTTGAGAGTAAGGTAGGTCTTTACTTTCCCGCCTGCTGGCGAGGCAGGTTTTGCTCTGCAAAATTTTGTTATTTCAGGAAGTTCTTCAACTGAAAAATTCTTTGCCTTGGCGCGCATATTCAATTTATCTACGCCGAAGTAAACCGCATCTGCACCGGCTTTTACAGCAGCACGAAGCATTGTCCAATCTCCAGCGGGAGCCATTAACTCTGGAGGTTTGTTGATTGTGGTTTTCATCAGATATTATTATTTAAAATAAAAAAGCACGTAAACGGATATTAACATATCGAAATTTACGTGCTCAAGTATTTACTTGGATTTTTTCTCCCAAATTTGCGAAATCTCAACAATCACTTTTACTGCCATTTCCATATCCTGAACAGCAACCCATTCAAGCTGTGAATGGAAACTATGTTCGCCAGCAAAAATATTTGGAGTTGGTAATCCCATAAAAGATAATCTTGAGCCATCTGTGCCGCCACGGATTGGATTCAATATCGGTTTGATTCCAAGATTCTTCATTGCCTGAACAGCAAACTTAGTTACCTGCGGATGTTTTTTGAGCACTTCCCACATATTTCTGTATTGCTCAACTACCTTGAAATCAAACTTGGCACCGGGGAATTTTTTAACTGTCTTTTGCGCTAAATCTTTTAAGAACTTTTCGTAGACTTTTAATTTCTTTGTATCAAAATCTCTGATGATAAACTTAAGAGTTGTAAATTCTTCATTTCCATTTATTGATGTTGGATGAACAAAACCCTGTTTTTTATCTGTGGTCTCAGGTGAGAGTCGGTTTTTGGGAAGACTCTCTAAAAATGCACCGGCAACCTTCATCGAATTTATCATCTGGTTCTTCGCATAACCGGGATGAATATTTTTTCCAATGAATTTAAGTACAACCATATCTGCACTGAATGTTTCTGACTCAACTTCACCACGACTTGACCCATCAACTGTGTATGCAAATTTGGCTCCGAGTTTCTTCAAATCAATTTTTTCTGTTCCTCTTCCTACTTCTTCATCAGGTGTAAAACATATTTTTATTGGGCCGTGCTTTACTTCGGGATGTGCCAAAAAGTAATTTACAGCATCCATAATCTCGGCAACACCGGCTTTGTTATCTGCGCCAAGCAATGTCGATCCATCTGTTGTGATTATATCAAAGCCTTTCATATTCTTCAGGTCCGGGTTTTCACTAACCTTTATCACTCTACCCGCTTTAGGAAGTTTTATATCGCCGCCTCTATATTTTTTATGAATTATTGGTTTTACGTTTTTTCCTGTTACAGCAGGTGAGGTATCAACGTGCGCAATAAATGCTATTGGTGGAACTTTCTTTTTTGTGTTTGCTGGGATTGTTGCCATAACATATCCCCATTTATCCATCACTGCATCTTTCAAACCCATTTTCTTTAACTCTTTAGCGAGATCAGCAGAAAGCTTTTTTTGTTTTTCTGTGCTGGGAAATGAAGTTGATTCTTCATCTGATTGTGTATCGACCTTAACATACTTTAAAAAGCGATCAACACAAGTGAATTTATATTTTTTATCGAACATGATTCCTCCGGGTTTTTAATTAAGTCAAAAAATTTATCCTGCATTACAGGAAAGTATTATTATTTATCAATTCTATTGATTTCTACTCTTCTGTTTTTTGCTCTGCCTTCGGGTGTACTATTATCTGCCAAAGGTTCCTTACTGCCCATACCTATAACTTCGAATCGCCCTTTCGGAATTCCTCTTGAGACAAAATAATTAAGTACAGACTCTGCACGCATCTGAGACATTTTTATATTACCATCCTCCGAACCAACGTTATCTGTATAACCAACTATTTTCCATCGCGACATTGGAAATTCCTTCATCACCTCGAGCATTTTATCGAGTTCAGGATAGGCAGCTTCTTTGAGTTTAGCACTATTAAACTCGAAGCTTGTTTCCGCACCCAGGATAAGCTGATTGAGGTCAACTTCCGGAGTTGGCAGAATAATTACTAACTCACATCCCTTCTCATCAACCTGCACACCAGGTAAAGTTCCTGGACATTGGTCTAAATTATCAGGTACCCCATCTAAATCCTCATCTGCCGGACATCCATAATTATCAACCTCAACTTCATAAGGAGTTTTGGGACATCGGTCAATATAATCAGGAACTCCGTCTCCATCTGAATCAAACGGACATCCGTAGTCATCCACAGCAATTCCTGAAGGAGTGTTGGGACAAAGATCTGTATAATCAGGGACTCCATCTCTGTCAGAATCAAGAGGACAACCTCTTTTATCAACAGGTGCACCCGTTGGTGTCCCGGGGCAATCATCTAAGTAATCCGGCACACTATCTTTATCTGAATCTAATGGACAGCCATTTTCATCAACTTTAACTCCTGCCGGTGTATCTGGGCACATATCTTTAGAATCAACAACTCCATCACCGTCGGTATCAAATTCGGTTAAGAATGAATAAGAAATTCCACCCATTATTGTGAAGAACATATCGTTACCTGTACCAATAGCTTTATCATCCAGCCAATCGTTAGGTGAAATCTGAATACCGGCGTTTAATCCGAGTGAAAGGTTTTCAGTCACAGGGTAACGGGCACCAAGCTCTGCAAGATAATTTACTTCCGTTGTGCTATAAACTCCTACTTCATTATTTGGCAACTTCATTCCGCCCTCTCCTTTCGGATCAAACGAAAGGCTTGCAATTCCGGCAAAGAAGTACGGAAAGACAATGTCTTTAACACTTAAATTGAAAATAACTCCCACGCCAATTCCACTAATATTTGTTCTGAACTCTTGCGGATCCAGACTTGTATCACTCCCATTTAGAAACCCTGCATTACCAAAAGCTCTTAAACCAAATCCGCTGTTCACCCAGGCAGGAAAAAAATATTCTATTGAAAGTCTGCCAAGGTAATCTACTCCCAAGCCGCTGTAATCGGTGCTTGCAAGAGTTGTTCCACCCTCGACAGATAAAACTATAGTCCCGGAAAATGGATTATATCTTTGTGTTCTGGCGGTTTGAGAGTAATTAAATGAAGTAAAAAGTAATGCAATTATAAAAATGGTGAAGGTTAATTTCATCAAAAATTGTCCGTTAAAGTTGATTTTTATGAAACAAAATTAAAGGTAAATGGAGTAGTAAAAAAGCTATTTGATAATTAACACCTGATTAAAATCCTCTTCTTAAAACTTTCTCCATATCAGATTTAATCATCAGCTTAACGAGGTCTTCAAACTTTGTTTTTGCTTTCCAGCCGAGAACTTTTTTTGCTTTTGAAGGATCGCCAATCAGCAAATCAACTTCAGTTGGACGGTAGTAAACCGGATCAATCGCAATTAGCGTATTTCCTTTTTTTAACTTCGTCGTGAAATCTTTAATGAATGATTTTTTACTAGTTAAGTAGCTTATTAGTTTCTTTGCTTTTTCAAGATTTATTGATTTGATAATTCCTTTTTCATTTTCACCTTTACCTTTCCACTCCAGTTCAATTCCAAGATTTCTAAAAGTCAGTTCAGCAAACTCACGAACAGTTTTAGTTTCACCTGTTGCAAGAACAAAATCATCGGCAACTTTGTGCTGGAGAATCTTCCACATTCCTTCGCAATATTCAGGAGCAAAACCCCAGTCTCGTTTTGCATCAAGATTTCCAAGTCTTAATTCCTTCTGCAGATTGGTAACGATGCGGGAAGCTGCTCGTGTAATTTTTCTGCTTACAAATGTTTCTCCTCTTCTCGGTGATTCATGATTAAACAAAATTCCGTTTGATGCAAAGATGTTGTAAGCTTCGCGA
>JAOTUT010000164.1 GCA_029863735.1 Ignavibacteria bacterium | reverse complement strand
AATCACAATAACTGAAAAAGCGCGGAATGAAATTTTCCGCATAATGCAATCGAATAATATTCCAGAAGATTACGGACTTAGAGTTGGAGTAAAAGGAGGCGGTTGTTCAGGATTAACTTATACTCTCAATTTTAATGAAAACTATAAAGATGGTGATACAATTATCGAATCCGAAAATGTAAAATTATTCATAGATGGTAAAAGTCTTTTTTATTTAATGGGCACACAACTCGATTTTAGTGATGGATTAAATGGAAAGGGATTTCTGTTTAATAATCCCAATGCAGCTAAAACATGTGGATGCGGTGAATCTTTCGGAGTCTAATTTAAGAATAATCGTGAGGACGAAATGAAAAGAAGAAAATTTATTTATTCTGTTGCAGCTATAACCGCTGCATCAGCTTTAGAACCATTTGCAAAAAGTATAACTAATATTTCAAACAATAAAAACAGGAGTGAAACAACAATGGCAAAATTTGAATTGCCCCCTTTACCTTACGCTAACGATGCCTTAGAACCATACATTGATAAAATGACTATGGAAATTCATCATGACAAACATCATCAAGGTTATGTAACAAATCTTAATAAAGCTGTCGATGGAACCGAGATGGCAACTAAAACTTTGGAAGAATTAATAACCAATATTTCAAAGTACCCTATCGCAGTCAGGAATAACGGTGGTGGTCATTGGAATCATTCACTTTTCTGGACTTTGATGAAGCAGAACGGCGGAGGTGAACCAACAGATGCCCTTGGTGATGCAATCAAATCTTCGTTCGGTTCTTTTGATGAATTTAAAACTCAATTTGGAAAAGCTGGTGCAACAAGATTTGGCTCAGGCTGGGCGTGGCTTGTTGTGCAAAACGGAAAACTTGTTATTTGCTCAACCACAAACCAGGATAATCCACTAATGGATGTATCGGATTTTAAAGGAACTCCGGTTTTAGGATTGGATGTTTGGGAACACGCATATTATCTTAAGTATCAAAACAGAAGACCTGAATACATTGAAAACTGGTGGAATGTTATCAACTGGGCTGAAGCTTCAAAAAGATTTAGTGAAGCTAAGTAAATTATTATGATCATTAATGGAAGCAGTCACAATGATTGCTTCCATATTTTTATTTAAGAAAAATGCAAATACCAATATTCCCTCTTGCGCTTGTAATCTTTCCGAACTCAAAATATCCACTTCATATTTTTGAAGAGCGATATAAGATATTGATAAACAAATGCCTTGCAAATAATTCAGGATTCGGAATTGTCTCAAGAATTGGAGATACGATTTCTGAAGTCGGAGTTTATGTAGAGATTGCAGATGTAACAAAAATTTATGAATCCGGTGAGCTAGATATAGTTGTTGGAGGTAAATGGCGATTTAAAAGATTAGATCTGGAAATGGAACCCGATGGTTATTACCTTAGCGAAGTAAATAAAATCAGCGATCAAGAAACAGAGGCTGATCTGAATTACAATCTTTTCTTTGCATTAAAGCAGCGAGTTCAGGAAATGCTAAAACTGGTTAACTTCAATATTAATCAGGGCTTCTGGGAAGCGCTTGAAAAGACTAAACTGAAGTCGTTCAAGATTGCCGAAAAGTCTGGCTTATCAATTCTTCAACAACAAGAACTACTAACTATTGCAAGTGAAAATAAAAGACTCAGTTACCTATTAGAACATTTTGATAAGCTTGAAGAGAAGTTGGAAGAGAACAATATGATGAGAGAATTAATTCTTGGTGATGGCTATTTGAACTAATTTACTTTTGTGTAGTAAAGAATTTCTATCAACTATATTTTTTAACTGCATTCAATCTGTTTAATGCACGATTAAGAGCTACGCGTGCCCGGGCTTCATCAGTACTTTCCTCTTTCTTTTTTCTCAATCTTTCCTCTGCACGCTTTTTTGCTTCTTCAGCTCTATCCTTATCAATATCAACAACCTTCTCAATTGAATCGGCAAGCACTAAAACTTTATTTTGATTTACTTCAATCGTACCGCCAGAAGTTGAATAATAGGTTTCAGCTGTGTCCTTCTTTACTTTAATTACACCAACTTCAAATGAACTAATTAGTGGTGCGTGGTCTTTCAGAATTTGAAAGCTTCCCAAGGTTCCTGGAATTGTAACCGCTTCAATCTGATCTTTAAAGATTGGTTTTTCAGGAGTTATTATTTCTAGATTTAGTTCTGCCATTATTTCATCTTTTTAGCTTTTTCAACAGCTTCTTCGATCGTTCCAACATACAGGAAAGCACCTTCGGGTAAGTCATCATATTTACCATCGATGATTCCTTTGAATCCGCGAATTGTATCTTCCAGCTTTACATATTTACCTGCAAAACCAGTAAACTGCTCGGCAACAAAGAAAGGCTGACTTAAAAACCTCTGAATACGTCTTGCGCGCCTTACAATAACTTTATCTTCATCCGAAAGTTCATCCATACCGAGAATGTTAATAATATCCTGCAAATCTTTATAGTGCTGAAGAATTTCTTTGCATTGCTTAGCAACATCGTAATGTTCCTGTCCTAAAATTCCCGGTTGAAGAATTCTTGAAGTTGAATCAAGCGGATCGACTGCAGGATAAATTCCAAGTTCAGATATCTGACGGCTTAACACTGTTGTTGCATCGAGATGAGAGAAAACCGCAGCTGGTGCAGGATCAGTTAAATCATCAGCAGGTACATAAATTGCTTGAACAGAAGTAATTGAGCCCTTATCTGTTGAAGTAATTCTTTCCTGAAGAGCTCCCATTTCAGTAGCAAGATTCGGCTGATAACCAACCGCAGAAGGCATTCTTCCGAGAAGCGCACTCACTTCAGAACCAGCTTGAGTAAATCTAAAAATATTATCAATAAACAAAAGCACATCTCTTCCCTCTTCATCACGAAAATATTCTGCAACAGTTAATCCGGTTAGTCCCACTCTTAATCTTGCACCCGGAGGTTCATTCATTTGACCAAAAACAAGAGCTGTTTTTTCCAATACACCAGATTCTTTCATTTCAAGCCAGAGATCATTTCCTTCGCGTGTTCTTTCACCAACTCCTGAAAAAACTGAATAACCACCATGCTGTAAGGCAATATTATGAATCAATTCCTGAATGATTACTGTTTTACCAACACCTGCACCACCAAATAATCCAGTCTTACCACCTTTTGTATAAGGTTCTATCAGGTCAATAACTTTAATACCGGTTTCAAACATTTCTGAGTTAGTAGAAAGATTCTTGAAAGCAGGAGCTGGTCTGTGAATGGGATATCTCAATTTGGTTTTGATTTCTCCTAAACCATCTATTGGGTTGCCAATTACGTTTATCAATCTTCCTAAAGTTTCAGGTCCAACAGGTATTGTAATAGGTCCTCCAGTATCAATAGCTTCCATTCCTCTAACTAATCCATCAGTAGAGTCCATTGCAACAGCTCTAACCCTGTCTTCACCAAGATGCAGTTGAACTTCAACGATTAGCTCATCCTTCACTCCTTCTGTAGTAGTACGAGGAATTCTGATAGCAGAATAGATTTCCGGCAGATGACCTTCTTCAAATTCGATATCAACAACGGGTCCGATTACCTGTATAATTTTTCCTTTGATTTCTGGCATTATTATTCCTGAAAAGTTTTAAGAAAATTGAAGTGTAAAATTAAAGTTGGCAGGCAACTTATACAAATATTTGCCGGGTAAAAATAAGAGGAAATTATTGAATAATCAGAGGTTATCGTGCCTTTTAGTTAAAGATAACCTCAATGTAAAATGTTACTTCTTAATTACTAAATATACTACCACCTAAGCTTCAATTATTTAAGTAAAAGAAGCTTCTTTGACGTTACAAAATCCTGAGTTTTTAATCGATATAAATACACTCCACTTGATAAACCTTCAGCCTTAAAATCTACAGTAATAATTCCGGGCGGAGCAATATCATTATACAAGACCTTAACTTCCCTTCCTAGAATATCAAACACAGAAAGTTCAACGTGTTGAGAAAAAGGCACTTCAAAGCGAATTGTAGTGACAGGATTAAATGGATTTGGATAATTTTGATAAAGTAAATAGTCAAATCCTTTATTATCAAAATCTTCAACACTAACGACCGGAATAATAAATGTACCAGTTCCACCAGCTTCGTTATATCGTTTTTTAAACTCCTGCATATATTGATTTGCGATTCTTAAATCCTGAATAATTAACGTATTCTCATCATTATCATTTTCTGCTGCAGATGACCAGTTATGGGAACCTGTAATAACATATGGCGAACTTTCAGGAAAGGAGGCATCTACAGTACTGTACTTATGATGCAAAGTTGGAGGAGGATTATGCCACATATCAGCATAGACAGAGAGATTATTAAACTCTGATCCTTGGACATTTATATTGTCTATGACTCCCTTAATATCAGTTATCCCATTATTGAATCTTGAGTGGATTGCTGATTCTATATCATCTCTTGTGAAAACTAATAGCGCCATATGAATACTTTGATTAGAAGTATTGATAGTATTTGTAATTTTACCTGTTGTACCATCAGATGGACTAAAGTATACCTGTACTTCTCTTCCACCTATATTAAAATAATGTGGTGTGTTGTCTGATTTCTGACTTCCAAATTTTGCATTTGCAGGATTAGGTATATCATTATTGCTTCCCCACATTTCCTCAAACTCAGTTTGATAGGCTACAGTGATAGTAGGATCATTAATCTCCATAACATTATTCTTCCATCCCAATTCAGTAGAAGTAACATTCCAGGAACCAGTCCATAACCAATCATTTGTCGAGACAGTATCACGTGCATCAAAAATGAAGAACTTGTTATGCATAATACCATCTAAGCCGCTGGTTCTCTTTAGCACAGGGATTCCTGCATTGATTAATGCCTGCATACTGTTCTGAGTAGTTCGGTTATCATAAACAACTCTAACTTTTACTCCTCTGTTCTTCGCACGGATTATCGC
>JAOTUT010000163.1 GCA_029863735.1 Ignavibacteria bacterium | reverse complement strand
TTTATTTTTTTTGCTGCTTCATCGGAGGTCATCATATGAGTGCTGAGCACAGTAAATATTTTTAATTCAATTGCCGTAAGCAATACTCTGCTTTCTCTGAATGAGTTTGCTAATTCACGAATATCTTCTGCAGAATTAATTTCCTTCACTTGAATATCTGTACCGGAGATTAATTAAAATTTACCTTGCTGATGTCATACTTGCGTCAGGATTTTTTCAGCTGTTTGAGATTTTGTTTGATGTGCTGCAGCTAATTAGGAAAGCTGCTGAAAATAAAATGACAATACTATTACGCATAGTAGATAAACTCCTTGTAATGTTAGCGTGAAGTTACAAAATTTTTAAATCCTTTCTTCCTTGGCGATTGAACTTTTGTATCTCTTAAGTTATGTTAAACAATGTTTGATTAAAGATTTTAGGAGACTCCTTTGAAAAAAATATTGCCACCAACGCATTTCTACATTTATTTGATTATTTCAATTCTTCTTCATTATACTTTTCCTTTAATCCAGATTTTCAACGATCCCTTTTATCTTATCGGGTTTTTATTCTTTATTATTGGAGCTGGGTTAAATATTTGGGCAGATCAACTATTAAAGAAACAAAAAACGACAGTTAAGCCAAATGAAAAACCAACTGCATTGATTGAAACCGGAGTTTTCAAAATATCCCGTAACCCTATGTATCTTGGTATGGCCTTGATACTATTTGGTGCAGGATTTGTTCTTGGTTCAATTACTTCATTTATTGGTGTTGTATTATTTGTTGCTGCAATGGAAATTGCTTTTATACCGAAAGAAGAAGCAAATTTACAGGAACAATTTGGTGAGAAGTTTGAAAATTACAAAGAAAAAGTGAGGCGATGGCTATAGATTGTAATATCCGGATTAATGCTTCAAACCTTTAAATATGAATCTTTCGATTTGAAAAAACAATTTAGAGGAAATAATTAAAATTGAATAAAGTCAACATTAACCAGAAGCTTTCATTATTTCATGAATACTGGTCACCAAAAATTGTTGGTGAGCTGAATGGGCAATATGTTAAACTTGTAAAATTCAAGGGCGAGTTTGTATGGCATAAGCATGATAACGAAGATGAATTATTTCTCGTTGTTAAAGGAAAGTTTAAGATTGAATTTAGAGAGAAAACAGTGGAAGTGAACGAAAACGAATTTCTCATCGTTCCAAAAGGAGTTGAGCACAAACCTGTTGCCGAAGAAGAAGTATCAGTTATGCTTTTTGAGCCAAAAACTACACTTAACACGGGCAATATAAAAAACGAGCTGACTAAACCGAATCTTAAAATCATATAAGCGCTTTTCATTTAAGAACTGAATTCAACTAATTGTGAACCAAATCACTTCACAATGATTGAACTAAATGTATCTTGAGATTGTTTGTTATAACACATATATTAAACTCAATTACTAATTAATAAAAAGCTTATCTATAATTATTATACAAGGAGGTTCTAAATGGCAGAAAAAAAAATAATTGCAGTCATTGGTGCAACAGGGGCACAAGGAGGGGGTGTGGCTCGTGCAATCTTGAATGACAAATCCGGTGAATTTAGTGTCAGAGCATTAACCAGGAATGTAAATTCTGATAAAGCAAAGGCACTTACTGATATTGGTGCTGAAGTAGTTAAAGCTGATCTTGATGATTACGAAAGCCTTAAGAAAGCATTTGAAGGTGCTTACGGTGTTTTTGGTATCACTAATTTCTGGGAACACTTTTCCCCGGAAAAAGAAACGGAACAGGCTAAAACAATAGCAAAGGCAGCAAAAGCTGCCAATGTAAAACATGTTATCTGGTCTTCGCTTGATGATACACGGAAATGGATACCACTGAGTGACAACCGTATGCCAACACTTCAGGGTAAATATAAGGTTCCACATTTTGATGCAAAGGGTGAATCAAATAAATTCTTTTCAGAGTACGCAGTTCCCACAACCATTTTTAACACAGTATTCTACTGGGAAAATTTTATTTACTTTGGACAAGGACCCAAAAATGGAGCGGATGGAAAAATTTCTATTTCATTACCACTAGCGGATAAAAAGATGCCATCAATTGCGGTGGAAGATATCGGAAAATGTGCTTATGCAATATTTAAGGCGGGAGATAAATACATTGGTAAAACTGTTGGTATCGCGGGAGAACATTTAACAGGAAAACAGTTCGCCGAAGCATTTTCAAAAGCATTGGGTAAAGAAGTTACATACAATGCAATATCAGCAGACACATACAGAAGCTTCGGTTTCCCTGGTGCAGATGATATGGGAAATATGTATCAGTTCAAAGCTGAGTTCGAAAAAGACTATTGCCAATCACGCAGTATTGAACTTACAAGAACTTTAAATCCATCCCTAAAAAATTTTAGTACCTGGCTTGAGCATAATAAAAGTAAAATTCCGCTGGAATAATTAATAATTAATCACGGCAACTATAATCGTTGGTTGCCGTGATTTTTTCTTACTTCTCAACTACTATAAAAAGAACCATTCGATCTGATCTTTGCCCCTGTAAACAAATAAAATCATTTTTGCTAAATTACTGATGCATTAATTTTCGACTAAGCATATGTCCGCATCTCTTATAACATCCGTTGTACTGATTACAACAGCACTATTCTTTTATTCACTCGGAGTGTGGGCAGAAAGAATCGCTCGTTACCTTAGACCATGGCATGTTGTTTCTTTCTGGATCGGTTTTGCTTTTGATATTTCCGGAACGTGGGCTATGCACATTATAGCTCAAGGACCCTTTGATCTGACTGAACCTCATACTCTAACTGGACAGATTGCTCTCTGGCTAATGTTTCTCCATGCAGGGTGGGCAACGTACGTTGTAAGAAAGGGAAGCGAAAGAATATTAACACAATTTCATAGGTTCAGTATTTTTGTGTGGATAGTTTGGCTTATTCCTTATTTAGGTGGAATGTATCTTGGAATGCAAAGATGATGTATTAACCTTTTTGTCCAAGCTGTTGCTATAAATCATAGGTTTTTTATCCAAAAAAAACAATTGCATAAAAAACTTTTTATTTCCTCTCATTTTGGTTAAATATTAATTGTTGACTCAAAATTATTTTTAACTCTGTCTCCACGGTAATATGTTCGTTACACGAAATTATAAGTTAAAGAACGTTTCTTACAGCAGCATAATTGGAATTGTCATAGGTGCCGGGATTGGATTAGCACTTCAATATATTAACAGATTAGATATTTTTCTTCCGACCATAAGAGGAACAATAATAGGTTTATTAGTTGGCACTACAATCGGGCTATGCGAAGAATTCCTATTCCTTGAAAAATTCAGAAAAATGAGCTACCTGTTTCTCATATCTTTCCGTGTAGCGGTGTATTCCTCTGTATTCGCTTTTTATGAATTATTAATTAATTCAATCAGCAAATATTTTGTTTCGGATATATCACTTAGCAAATCAATATATTTCGCACTTTATAAAGAAAACTATTTGAGGGATCTTGGTATCATAGCCGTTATCTCAGTTCTGGCTATCTCGCAACTTCAGATAAGAAGATTACGCAGATCCGGAGACTTATTAAAGTACGTTACCGGCAAATATTACCGCCCTGAGGAAGTTGATAAAATATTTCTTTTTATAGATTTGAAATCTTCTACAGGAATTGCAGAGAAAATCGGGAATCTTAATTATAGTTCTTTCCTCATTGATTACTACCATGATATGACAGATGCAATTATTATGTCTAAAGCTGAAATCTATCAATACATTGGTGATGAGATTGTTTAACATGGTCATTTGCAGACGGGGTCAAACATTCCCGGTGCATAAACTGCTTCTTTGATATAAAGAATGCTATCGATTTGGATAAAGATAAGTATTTGAAAAAATACGGAGTTCATCCGATATTTAAGGCAGCTCTGCATGCTGGTAAGGTATCAGTCACTTGTTGAGGCAGTATTAAAAAAGAAATTGTTTACCATGTTGATGTTCTAAATACAACAACTAGAATCCAGGATGAATGTAACAAATATGATCAATGCTTTTTAATGAGTTAGTATATACAGGAGACCATAAAGATTCCCGAATATCTTCGATCAGAATTTCCTAGTGAACTTCAACTCAAAGAAAAACAGAAGAAATTAAATATTTATAGGTTAAAGAGTGTTGCTGACGATATACAATAATTTTAACTCAGCCATAATCCAAAGATCAATCTGAAGGAAGAAATCAATATGAAGAGAAAAGATAATGAACCTCCCTATGCAATTTCTCATAAGGGTATGCGATTTCATCATTTTGGCATACCGACAAAAGAGATAAAACCGAACGAAAAATATCTAGAAGACTACAAGCTTTTTGTGTCAGGTTTTGATACAAGTGAATATGGAATCGAGTGGATGCGTTTTGAGGCAGACAGCCCTGTTAATGAAATAATAAAAAGAATTCCCCACGTTGCATTTGAAGTAGAAAATCTGGATGCTGCTGTTAAGAATAAAATTTTAATCGGAGAAATTAGTTCGCCTTCAATAGGAGTAAGGGTAGCAATGATCCTTGAGGATGGAGCACCAATTGAGTTTTTAGAATTTGAAAAGGTTTTATAGTCTTCACTAAAATTATTATATGTGTATAGAAATAGATAAAAAGATTTTTAAACTGTTTCCCGAATTTGAAAGTGAAAGACTTCTGTTTCGTAAAATTTTGCCGGGTGATGCAAAAGATTTATTTCTCATCCGATCCAATGATGATGTTATGAGATTTATGGATGTAACCAGGTTTGAATCAATTGAAGATGCAGAAAAACTTATTCTATTAGTTGAAGAATCATATAAAAAAGAAACCGGAATAAACTGGGCAATTATTGAAAAGCAGTCAAATAGTTTCGTTGGTTACTTCGGGTTCTTTAGGATAATTCCCGAACATTGCCGGGCTGAAATTGGGTATGCACTTAAACCCGAATACTGGGGAAAAGGATATATGTATG
>JAOTUT010000162.1 GCA_029863735.1 Ignavibacteria bacterium | reverse complement strand
ACATAAAGACCACCATAAGCACCGACATATACATCACCGGAACTATTATCATCAATATCATAAACACCTTCAAATCCTTGAATACTATCCCAAGTTTTCCCTTTATCAGAAGAGTAATATAAGTGATAGACACTAGAATGATTGTTCCCGGTCCACAAATTTCCATCATTAGCACAATGGATTACTTCCGTTTGGTTATGCATCCCATCCCCACTGAATATCCAGGTATTTCCAAGGTCAACAGATTTATAAATTTTATTAGGCGTTGTTACATAAATATTATCTGATTCATCAAGTGTAATGTCGTATATATAAGAATTATTAAAACCTACCTGCTTCCACGAATCACCTAAGTCGGTTGACTTGTAAATTCCCCAAGTTGAAAAATAAAGGTTCCCACTCTGAGAAAAATAAAGTGAGTTACCTCCAACTGCATTTATACCCTCATAAGCATCAATCCAGGTATTACCACCATCTGATGACCGTTTGATAGTATTTCCGGCAACAAATATGTTTCCTTGAACGTCTGGTAAAATTGTATGGCAGGAGTAAAAATTAGTGAGTATTTCAATCCAAGTGATTCCTCCATCAGTGGATTTTCCTATCCCATTAAAGTTATGAGCAAATAACTCATTTGAACTATTTTTGGTTAAACACAACATCCAACTGGAGGAAAGATTAATCCAGGTCTCACCATCATTCGTTGATTTATTCAAACCACTACCCAATACTCCAATGAACAGAGTATCTCCTAGACTTGTAATCGATTCTACTTGGCCGTCAATTCCATTTGTGATATCAATCCAGGAATCACCATCATCAGTAGATTTAACTATGCGATAAGGCGGGGCATCACTGATCCCGACATATATATTATCGTTTTCTTTTATATACAAACAACTAGTTTGAGTATAGCCTCCTATACCGGGTAATTCCTCCCAGGACATTCCATTTGTGGTAGAGCGATAAGTTCCCAAACCCTGTCCATTTGTATAAAGATATCCTTTACTATTTATTAAAACTTCTTCAGGAACCAGATAGCCCACCATTCCGCTATCAGATTCTATCCAGGTTTCTCCTCCGTCCAAAGAGCGATAAATGGGTAATTCGTATATACCGGTCCCTACTAAAATTTCACCCAAGGAATTTTCTCCAATACCATATGATGGTCCACCAAGGGGACCGTTCGTTTGTTCCCAGAAATTTTGTGCTTGCGCAATACCAAAGAGTACTAGAATTAAAATTAAATTTTTTATTTCACTAACACCATTTTTTTACTCTTGATATAATCGTTAACTCTCAACTGGTAAATGTAAACACCACTCGCCAAACCTGCTGAGTTGAATCTCACTTCATACCTGTCTGCTTTCTGGAATTCATTCAGTAAAGTTTTAACTTTTTGTCCGAGTATATCGTAAATGTCTATTGTTACAATTCCATCCAGTGGAAGTTCATATCTTATTGTTGTTGTTGGATTGAATGGATTGGGATAATTCTGGTAAAGCACATAACTATTTACAGGATTTGTTGGCGGTGGTGCTGAGTAAGTCATTGAAGAAAAGTTGCTCTCATATTCTACAATTGCTCTCTGCACATTTTCTCTTGCAACTGTGACTGACTTAATTGGATCTGTTCCCCTTCCAATTACATAAGCAATTATAATTTCTTGTGGTTTATCTTTTTCTAAATTGAAAGGACCTGTGCTTACTAAGTTTCTAGTATCACGTCTTTGCGTACTTATCCAACCAATATCTGCTACAGGGTCACCGGAAAACCATAATCTGGGATTGACTTGATGACAATCTATTCCACCACGTACCTGACCAAATGGCCAGGTGCAGGGATTGGGATATTCTCCTATTCTGTTTCCTCCTAAAAGATAATTCCTTGCTTCAATTGCATTATTTGGATCTCTTAAATCCGGATCGCCGCCAATAAAAAATGTATGTGCTGTAATATCCAGGTTTTTCGAATTTGATATTGTTTGAGTCCCCAATAACTCTCCGAAATTATTATTTGACGTATCCGGAGGATTATTCGTAGTAACTACTGGACCTTGCAAAATGGCAGAAAAGAAAGAGGGTGGATTGTTGCCATATTGAGCATCAGGTTCATTCCCATAATAAAAACCAGAGTTAAGTATTGTATCACAACCAACTACATCGTCGGTTGCATCTCCCAAATCCCCATCTTCCCAGATTCCAAAGTAGACAGAGTCCATTACCTCTGTTACCGATCCTGTATTAAGAATTGAATAACGAATGAATATTACATTCTCAAGCTCCGGATTATCTGTTGCAAAAATTGTTTGTCTAACTTCTATCCCTTGTGGATCAACCGTATTCCACCTCCTGGTATTTTTAGGCAATCCATCATTGTAAACACACCAGGCTATTTCATCACCAATCAACAGCGGCATATCTTCGTTCGGTTCCCAGGTACCATTCCAGTTTTTATCAACAGGATCATAAATCCCATCACCATCGCCATCATAAAATTCTGCACCAAGTGTAACTGCATCCTTCCAGTTCTGCCACGAAAGACTAAAAGCGGGGTCTCTTTTGTTTACTACATAAATCGAATTTAGAGGACTACTTACCTCACTCCCAACTTTCCCAGGTAAATAATCTTCAACTAAAGAAGCAGAAGCTACAGCATTACTCCACATTTGACCATTAGAATAACCCGAGAGAAAGAAACCACCAGAAAACAGAAATCCACCTTCGTCAAATTTTCCTACTGAACCCGGACCGCCTCTGATCGGAATATCCGCACGGGTTTCCGTTGAGCTTGTGCTTCCGGAAATATCGATCATCTCAAGTTCAAATGTGAATCCTTTATACCCGATATTTACATCAGCTATAATACCGCTGCGATTAAAAGGTAATGAAATATTATTAAGATCGATAGCATAAGATTCTCCCGCTTTGCCATCGTTAATAATTGGAATTACATTTCCATAAATGTTGTCGTTTGCAAGACTATCGTTATGTAAGCCATCATCAAATAATTCTATACTAGAATTTATTTGGTTCAATTGCGCAACAACCTTTGATACTCCTTCATCATCAATAACTTTTGCACGATAATTAACTTTCTCATTTTCATAATCAACGCCCGCTGTTTCGAAGCTCAGCAAAACCGGTGGGGTAAATGTATCTTCTGATTCCCCTAATATTCCAAAATAACCTTGATTAAATACTTTGTCTCTTGAAGAGTTAAAACAAATAAAAATATTTTCACCATCGGATGTAACGCCAGTTAGATAATCATTCCCTAAATAAGAAGTAAACGGATTTCTTTCCTGCCAGATATTTCCATTATCGGTGCTTAAAAGAACAGACACATCTCTTTGAGTAATATCCTCAAAACCTAAATCATACTTGCGATCATAAATAAGCCAGATATTTTCATCTTTGTCACGTACAGTTTTAACAGAAAGAAAATTACCGGGATAAACGACACCCAACCGAGTATCTATAATTCTGGTTGTGTCACCCCAGGTATTACCTCTGTCTGTGCTTACTTCTGAATAAATTATGGATTTTGTAGAGGAATAAATTGCTAATAACGAATCACCGTTGCCTGAGAGATTAATAAATTGAGGGTTACGGTAACTCCAGCCAAGTCTAGATGGTGGTTTGTAGTAGGTATCTTCAATCCAGGTTTCTCCATTATCTGTACTGAGACGTGTGAACCAACGATTTGTAGAAAAAGATAGAATTATTTTATCCGGCTCAATTTCTGTAACTGATAAATCTGTATATGAAAATCCAGTTATTTGTTCAGTTTCTATCCAGCTAATGCCCCTATTATCTGAAAAGCTATAATTAATTTTATTGTCGGTTGATACCCAGAAGAATAACAACCTACCAGTAGAGGTTTTGAATAAATACATATCGTAATAGAAGGCATTAATCCCCTCACCTGCTTGCTCAAATTTTTGATTGCTCCAGGTTTGCCCAGAGTTAATAGTTCTTCTAGAAAATATTGTGTCCTTTGTCGAGTTTTTATAAAAGACAAGAATCTCATTGTTTGAAATCCAGACCGGGGTCAAATCAAAGATTTCCTGTGATTCATAAGCTTTAGGAAATTCTTTAATAGTTTCAAACTGTGCAAAAACCTGAATTGTAAATATCAAATAAAAGAAAACTAAGACTGATAAAAATTTTTTCATTTCACCAATACCATTTTTTTACTGTCAATGAAATCATTTACTCTTAATTGGTAAATGTAAACTCCGCTTGCTAAACCAATTGCATTAAAACTGACTTCATACCTGTCTGCTCTCTGGAATTCATTCAGTATTGTTCTCACTTTCTGCCCGAGTATATCAAATATGTCTAGTGTTACAATCCCATCCCACGGGAGTTCATATCTTATTGTTGTCGTTGGATTGAACGGGTTTGGGTAGTTCTGATAAAGCACATAGCTCGTAACAGGAATTGGCGGTGGAGGTGTATAAGTCATTGATGCAAAATTGCTCTGGTATTCTTGTATTGCTCTCTGAACATTTTCTCTTGCAACTGTGATTGAGTTAAGATTATTTGTCCCACGTCCAACGACAAGAGCAAGTATTATTTCAATAGGTTTATTTTTCTCTAATGTAAGAGGACCAATGCTGGAAAATTTTCTGTCATCTCTAATAGTATTATCAAGCCAGCCAACTTTTGTAACAGGATTACCTGAAAACCAGAACATTGGATTAATTTCATTACAATCAATATTACCATAAACTTTTCCATAACCAGTATCACAAGGATTCAATTGAATTCCTTCTCTATCTCTTGCATGGGCATAATTCCAAACATGTTCTATGTCTACAGGATCTCCTTGTGGAGGAGTAGATTTTAAATATCCAACAAATGTGTATAATCCTAAGTTTTTGTAACCGGGAAACACTTCTTCCCCAATTATTTCTCCATTCCTTATATAGGCAGTATCTGAAATATTAGTTGTTTCGATAACAGGCCC
>JAOTUT010000161.1 GCA_029863735.1 Ignavibacteria bacterium | reverse complement strand
TAATTTTTATCATTTTTCTATTGAATTCTAGTAAAAAATGACTGTAAATATATTCATTGAATAAAAGATAAACAAGCTAATCAGGTAGACTAATATCAGCCTGAATAAAGCTTTATGTAATATCTTTTATTTGATTAAGGTTAGATCATGTCTGTGTTTTTTTGGAGATGTTTAATTAGAAGTGGCTACAAATCTATTAAAGGGTTATTTTTTCTTTATTTACTATTTTAAGTCAACAGTTTTTAAAATATTATTTTCAAACAACAAATGCTCATTGTAAATAACCTGGTAAAAATATTTAATTCAACGCGCGCAGTTGATAATTTATCTTTCATAGTTAAACCAGGAAAAATTTTTGGATTACTTGGACCTAATGGAGCTGGAAAAACAACCGCAATCAGAACCATTCTAAATATTATTAAACCAACATCAGGTGAAATAGTTTTTAATGGCAATCCTATCACTTATGAATACTATAATATCATAGGTTATTTGCCGGAGGAAAGAGGACTTTATAAAAGAAGCAAAGTTATCGATGTTCTAATTTATTTTGCTTCTTTGAAGAATATAAATAAAAGTGATGCATTGAGTAATTCCGATTTTTGGCTGAAAAAATTAAAAATTCTGGAATTCAGAGATAAAAAAGTCGAACAGCTTTCAAAAGGTAATCAGCAAAAAGTTCAGCTGATTGCTGCAATAATGCATAACCCGCAGCTTTTAATTCTTGATGAACCATTTACTGGTTTTGACCCCATTAACCAACAGGAAGTAAAGGATTTGATTTTATCTTTTCTTTCAGAAGGAAAAACTATAATTTTTTCAACTCATCAGATGGATCTCGCTGAAAAATTATGTGAAGACATTCTTTTGATTAACCGTGGTAAAGCTGTTAGCTCAGGAAAACTTTCAGATATTAAAAAGAATTTTGGAGGAAACAACATAAGGATAGCTTTTACAGGTAACAATGATTTCTTAAAACAATTTCCTGAGATAATTAAGTATGACCATTATCATAATTTCACGGATATTCAACTAACAGACGAGATTATACCTTCGGAGTTTCTAAAAAAGCTGATTGGAAAAATTGAGATAAACCATTTTTCAATTATTGAACCCACACTCAACAAAATATTTATTGATCGAATCAAGGAAAGTGCAGGTTCGGCATGAAAAAAATTCTAGCAGTGGCCAAGTGGGAATATCTTGAAAAGGTTAAGACTAAAACCTTCATTATTTCTCTGATAATAACCCCAATTATTATTATTTCATTTTCGATTTTACCTTCTATTCTTTTTAAAGAAGAAGCTCCAAATGTTGAAGTAATTGGATTGATTGATACTTCTGAAGTTTATTTTAATGAGATGGAATATGAGCTGTCTCAATACAAGCTGCCAGATGGAAACAGAAATTATGTACTGATAAATTTATCATTCAATTCCAAAAATTTTGAAGAACTAAAATCAACAGCAAATAAAAAGGTTCAGAAAAATTTAATAGAAGGATGCTTGGTTCTTTATAATCCAGGCAGTGATTCTGTTTATGCAGAGTACAGATCGAAAACAATTGGAAATTTTAAAATTGTTGGAAGGCTTGAGGAAGCTTTAAGTTCAATTAGATTGAAGCAGAAACTTGAGCAAGAAGGAATTGACACGAAGATTTTAAAATATTTTCAGAATAAAGTCTCCGTTGATCAACTGAAAGTAGAAGAAGGAGGAAATGTTTCTGATCAGGATTTTCTTACAACATTTTTTATGTCAATTATTTTCATTTTATTATTGATGATGATGGTGGTTTATTCAGGGCAAATGCTCGTAAGAAGTATGATTGAAGAGAAATCAAGTCGATTGATTGAAATGCTGATCTCCAGCAGCACTCCTGATGAGCTTCTTACAGGAAAACTTATCGGACTCAGTTTGCTTGGACTCACACAAATATTTATTTGGGTTTTAATCGGGATAAGCCTGGTTGCCGGTTCGTTTGTTCCACCGTCAGCATTTAATAATATTCTACCAATGTTGTTGTATTTTATTCTTGGATATCTCTTTTATTCCAGCTTATTTGTAGGCATCGGTTCAACAGTTAACACTGAGCAAGAGGCTCAACAAATTACAACCTACCTGAGTTTAATTTTAATGCTTCCTGTAGTAATAGCTATGCCCGCAATACAAAATCCGGATTTATTAATAACAAAAATCTTTTCTTACATACCTTTGACTACTCCGACTGTTATGTTACTTAGACTAAATGTTGAATCTGTTTCGGAGCTTGAGATAATTCTGACATTATCAATTTTAGTGCTCTCAATTTTGATTGTTACAAAACTCAGTGCTAAAATATTTAGAATTGGAATATTATCCTATGGAAGCAAACCGACTATAAAGGAAATTCTACAATGGATAAAAGAATAACGTTTCAAATCTTTCTACTGAAGTATAATAATCTCTAAAAAACGTTGCGATAGTTTGAGGGATCATTTTTGAACGATAAAAAAAATAAAAACTCCATAATAATTATTGCTGAAAGTCCAATTCTCAATCCGGCAGAAATCAACATTTATGATAATTTATCAGTTAATTATTCTGTTTTTTTAAACACTCTACTTTTTTCAAATTGGGCTGAAATATTATCAGAATTTCGAGAGGATTTTGAGATTTTCACTTTTCTTAACGAAAAAGATGACGAATTTCTTCCAAAGTATTTTTTACCGTTCGATATTAAAATAATATTCTATGAACAATCTCAAGCAAATGATTTGACAGAACAATTTATCAAGAATACTTTTTCCGATAGTTCAAAAAATATGATTCTGTTTTATAATTCGATAGGCATGACCCGAAGCGATATTTTCCGTGCATTCGATTTAATTCAATCAGATGAACCGTCAATAGTGATTGGAAAGTCCAATCAGGATCGAATAGTTTTTACATGCACTCCAGGAGTTGATAAGGATTTACTTGATCATATATTTTTAACAAAAAGAAAATATAGTAAATATTTAACCTCAATTAGTAGAAATGATTTATTCATTCATACGCTCGATAACTTTTTATCGATTGATGATTTTGAAGATATTAAAAAGCTTTATATTGAACTATCAAAAAAAGAAAGTCTCTCATATTGCAGTAAGAAAATGCACGAGAGTTTTAACGACCTATTTATAGAATATAAAGATTTACTGAATGTCTAAAGTTGGAATTTTTGGCGGAACTTTTGACCCTATACATTTAGGGCATTTAATAACAGCTCAGTCAGTAAGGGAGATTAGGAATCTCGAGAAAATAATTTTTATTCCTGCATTTATCTCTCCGCACAAAAGTGATGCAAAAACCTCTTCCGCAGAAGACAGGTTAAATATGATTAAGCTTGCCGTAGATGGTATTCCATTTTTTGATTATTCTGATATGGAAATAGAAAAAGGCGGAGTATCATTTACTATTGATACATTAAGAGAGCTGAAAAATACTTATGAAGAGTTGGAGTTTATTATCGGTTACGATAATATCTTTAGCTTCCATACCTGGAAAGATCCGGACGAAATAATGAAACTGGCAAAAATAATTGTATTAAAAAGAAAGTCTTCACATCCTCCTCAGTTTAAGAACAAATATTATCATCAGGCTGTATTTGTTCAAACCAGGGGAATAGAAATCAGTGCTACTGATCTGCGTGAGCGGGTAAAAAACGGTTTACCGATAAATTTTCTTGTTCCACCAACTGTGATGGAATACATTAACAAACACAATTTATATATCGAATAAAATGAAAATATTAGTAACAGGTGGTGCCGGTTTTATTGCTTCCCAAATTGCAGATGCTTTCATAAATGAAGGTCACGAAGTTTATATTTTAGATAATCTATCAACAGGATTTGAAAAGAATATCAATGAAAAAGCTCATTTTATTAAATCAGATATTTCATCGTCATCAATTTTAGAAATATTTTCAAAAGAGAAATTTGATGTAGTAAATCACCACGCTGCACAAATTGATGTAAGAAAATCTGTAAATGACCCTATCTTTGATGCAAATACTAATATTCTCGGTACTATTAATTTACTTCAAGCATGCATCAAAACCGGTGTTAAAAAATTTATGTTCGCATCAACCGGTGGAGCTGTTTATGGAGAACAGGAATATTTTCCCGCAGATGAAAAACATCCTACGAATCCTGTTTCTCCTTATGGAATTACAAAACTCACCATCGAAAAGTATTTATTTTTTTATAAGAATGAATACGGTCTCAACCATACAATATTACGATATGCAAATGTTTATGGTCCAAGGCAAAATCCATTTGGTGAAGCAGGTGTAGTAGCAATCTTTGCAAACAAATTGCTAAAAAACGAAAATCCAATAATTAATGGTGAGGGAATTCAAACTAGAGATTATGTTTTTGTTGAGGATGTAGTAAAAGCAAATATGATTACTCTCAGTTCTAACAACTCAAACATTTTTAATGTTGGGACAGGAATTGAAACCAGCGTAAATCAACTGTTTGAAAAGTTAAATAGAATTTCCGGAAGTGTTGCGATTGAAAAGCATGGTCCCGCACCAAAAGGTGAACAGTTAAAGAGTGTAATAACTTCGGAGAAACTTTATAAAGAATATAAGTGGAAGCCTTCAGTAAAAATTGATGAAGGATTAAAAAAGACTTTCGACTCATTTAAAAATAAAATGTAAATAAAGTTTTGCAATTCAAGGATCTTACAGAAAATATTTTCAACAATGATAGGAGAAAAGTTGCCAGAGCAATTTCAATTGTTGAGGATTACAATTCAGAGGCTTCCGAACTTTTAAAACGAATCTACTCCCGTGTTGGCAGGGCATATCGAATCGGTATCACCGGTCCTCCCGGCGCTGGCAAAAGTACTATCACAAATCATCTCACAAAGTTATTTCGCAACCAAGATAAAAAAGTTGGAATAATTGCTGTTGACCCTACAAGTCCATTTACTGGTGGCGCTTTACTTGGCGATCGAATACGAATGAATGAGATTGGAATTGATGAGAGTGTTTTTATACGAAGTATGGCTACA
>JAOTUT010000160.1 GCA_029863735.1 Ignavibacteria bacterium | reverse complement strand
GAAAACATATGTAAATAATATGCCAAAAAATAATAGTTGCTAATTCGCAACAAGTGAGTTTCGGGAAAGAATACCTAAGTTATTCACTCGTAAATATTTCGACAGAAATATCCCTTTTACCCGAAGGATTTGAATCTCAGTTTTTTTGGCGGGGTAACTCAAAAATGGCGGTAAATATTGACGGGACGCCGTTTCTGTATCAAACAAGCTTCGATGTTTTAAACTGCAACATCGAAGGTTTAAGCATAAAATTATCAGGGTTGCAAAATAGGATAGAATGCAGATTATTATCTCTCACTGTGCGGCCTTGACAACCCTCAGTAAAAAAAATTTAATATTTATGTGATATTTGTCAAACATAAATAATCATACTGCATATAATATTGGTTGTGAAATAAAATTAATTTTCACAAATCAAGTAATTGATTTGCACTCATAAATTAGCCATAGATTGATTAGTTTTACACAAATAAAGATTTTTTTTCTGCAACAATGATCATGAGCGAGTTCCTCATTTCATCAACCTTCTGTTCAATATTTAAATCAAATGTGAGTTACTAATGAAAAAGGATTTATTATTTATTTTATTAACTCTGCTTCTGCTGCCTCACTTAGCATCTGCACAGAGAAAAGTTTTTACTCTGGATGAAGCGATTAATACCGCAATTTCAAATAACCGGGATATTAATATTTCTGTTCTTAATACAAAGAAATCTCAGGCGGCGGTTAATGAAGCATATGGTTATGCAATGCCCAGTATTGATGCGTCAGCAAACTTTTCTCATTTTCTCGAGAAACCAAAAACGCCTTTTCCGGATTTTGAAGCTTTATTAACTAGCGCGACTTACAATATTTTGTTTGAGGAGAATGTAATACCGCGAGATGACAGCAAACTTCCCCCGGTTCAGACAAAGCTTCAGTCTTTTGTGCAAAGTAACAATTATGAAGCATCATTAACTTTAACACAAATTATATTCAGCTCTGCGGTATTTGAAGGTATCGGTGCATCCCAAACATACTATGAACTCGCAAAGTCAGAGTTGCAGAACACGGTTTCACAAACTGTTCTCTCTGTACAAAAGGCGTTCTATAATGTGCTGCTTGCTAAAGCAGTCCTGGATATTACATATTCAAGCTTTACAAATTCAGAGGAAAATTTTAAGAACGTAAAAGCTTTGTATAGCGAAGGAATGGTATCTGAATTTGATATGCTGCAGGCGGAGGTTCAGGTTGAAAATATAAGACCTATTGTTTTAAGAGCAGAGAACGTATTAAAATCTACAAAAGATGGATTTAAAATTACTCTTGGAATTGATCAGAGCGAAGAAGTTGATGTATCAGGTGAAATTGTTCTGGAACCATTAGATCAAATTAATGAGAATGAACTGATCCAGGAGGCAATGGATTCTAATTTCAACATTAAATCTCTTGATTTGAAGAAACAGGTGGACGAAGCTTTTATTCAACTGGATGTGTCGAGATACTGGCCCACTCTTGCAGGATTCGCCAATTATTCCTATGCCGGCTCCTCTGATGACTGGAATTATCAGAACTATTCTTATTCAACTATAGGACTTAACTTATCTATTAATCTTTGGGAAGGCAACCGTACTAAAAACAAAGTTGAACAATCAACAATAACTTACAAGCAAACTGAAGAACAATTATTACAACTGAAAGATTATACTACATTCGAAGTGAAATCTAAGGTACAGGAACTTTTAAGGGTTAAATCGCTTGTGGAAGTACAGGAAAGAACCGTGCAATTAGCAGAAAAAGCATACACCATCGCAGAGGTAAGGTATCAGGAGGGTGCGGGAAGTCAACTTGAATTAAGAAACTCAAACCAGGAGCTCAGTCAAGCAAGGCTGAACAGAGTTGAATCAATTTATTCTTACCTGGTTACAAAATACGAACTTGATCAGCTGCTTGGCAGAACTGATCCACAATATTTTACTCACTTTAACTTAGATGAAAATTAAAAATTAATTTTTTTTGAAGGCAGGAGAATAATTATTTATGAAAAAAATATTTCAAAGTTGTTTTAAGCCAGTATTCGTGATCATTTTCGGACTAACGTTTATTCTCATACTATCTTGTAACGAAAATCCAGAAGATAACTCTACTGATAAAACTAAGTATACGGATACAGTATCAGTTGAAACTTATTCTGTTGAAACAAAGGAATTAATAATTTCGAAAGCTTTCTCAGGTACATTGAAAGGTGAAGAACAAGCAAATATTATTGCTAAGATTGCTGAAAGGATAATGAACATCAATCCAAGGGTTGGAGATTATGTTAAAGCCGGTGATATGTTGATTGAATTGGATAAGAGTGGTGCACAATCACAATTCTATCAGGCCCAGGCAGCATATCTTAATGCACAAAAGAATCTTGCAAGAATGCAGAACCTGATAAAAGTAGGCGCTGTGTCTCAGCAGGCATTTGATGCAGCTGAAACTCAGTATGAAGTTGCCAAAGCAAATTTTGATGCAGCTAGAAGTATGGTTGAAATAACTTCTCCCCTTTCAGGTATTGTAACTGCGATAAATGTAAACATTGGCGATTTGGCAAATCCACAACTTCCGATGGCAACTGTAGCTAAAATTGGTAGAATGAAAGTCGTATTTAACGTTGGCGAAGTTGATATACCAAGTTTTTATGTCGGGCAATCAGCTCAAATATATTCAGAGATGAATCCTGAAGTAATTCAAACTGGCAAGATTGTCCAGCTTTCTGAATCTGCAAATATTCAATCACGCACATTTGAAATACAGGCGGTGTTTACGAACACCCGGGACAAATGGTTTAAACCAGGGATGTTCTGTCGTGTAGCTGTGAATATGAAAACCAGAAAAGATGCACTTGTAATTCCACTTGCTTCAATTATCAAGGAAAGCAAAATTGATGGAGTATATGTAATTAATGATGGTAGCGCTCTATTCACACCTGTCACTATGGGAATCAATGATGGTAACTTTGTAGAAATACTATCAGGATTAAAAGCAGCAGATGAAATTGTAACTCTTGGTATGAACAATTTAAAAGATGGTACAGTAGTAATTGTATCAAATAAATAATAGAAAGATTATTTAATAAGAAATTCGGATTGAAAAATGAAATTAGCTGATGTGTCGATAAGACGCCCCGTTTTTGCAACGATGATGATTTTGTCCTTGGTTGTGCTTGGGTTGTTTTCTTATATGAAGCTAAATGTTGATCTGTACCCCAATGTTGATATTCCTTTTGTTGTAATCACAACCGTTTTACCTGGCGCCGGACCTGAACAAATAGAAACCGATGTGACAAAGATTATAGAGGACGCAGTCAATCCTGTAGAAGGTGTTGATTATATTCAATCTACTTCACAGGAAAATGTTTCACTTGTTATTATAGCATTCAAGCTTGAAATAAATGGTAAAGATGCTGCACAGGATGTGCGTGAAAAAATTGCGGCTATACGTGCTCAATTACCTAACGAGATTGAAGATCCGGTTATACAACGATATGACCCGGCAAGTTTTCCAATTATGAATCTAACTGTTTCCGGTAATATGACTGATAAAGAAATTACAACATTCACTAAAGATGTTGTAAAGAAAAGAATGGAAAATATTCCCGGTGTTGGTGCTGTACAATTGGTTGGTGGTGCTGAGAGAGAAATTCAGATTGAAGTTGATGCTGCAAAATTAAGAGCATATAATATTTCAATTCAGGATGTAATCATCAACGTCGGCTTGCAGAACGTTGAAATTCCTGGTGGCAATCTTACTGAAGGCTCACGTCAGCTTCTTGTTAGAACTATGGGCAAGTATAAAACTGTAAAAGATTTTGAAAAAATTATTGTTGCTACACCTATGGGTAGACCAGTTCATCTTTCAGATGTTGCAGATGTAATGGATGGAGTTGAAGAACAAACGAGTTTAGCACGGACTAATGGTAAAATTGCAGTTGGGTTGAATATCATAAAACAATCCGGAAGTAATACAGTAGAGGTTGCACATGCTGTTAACAATCAAGTTGAAAAAATGCAGGAAGAAATCCCTGCAGGAGTAACAATAAACGTTGCACAAGACAACAGCATTTTTATTGAAGATTCAATAAATGATGTACTGTTTGATATTTTTTATGGCGGTTTGTTAGCAGTATTAGTTATTTATCTATTCTTAGCCAACTTCAGAGCAACTGTAATAAGTGGATTAGCCTTGCCGACGTCAATTATCGCAAGTTTTATTTTAATGTTTGCGCTTAGCTTCACGCTTAACATGATGTCTTTACTTGCCCTTTCGCTTGCGGTCGGTTTATTAATAGATGATGCAATAGTGGTGATAGAAAATATTTACAGGCACATGGCTCTGGGGGAAACACCAATGGAAGCTGCAAAATCAGCTTCAGAAGAAATTGGGCTTGCGGTAATGGCCACAACCTTTACAATTGTTGCCGTATTTGTTCCGGTAGCGTTTATGCCGGGAATCGTTGGCAGATTCTTTTATGAATTTGGTATTACCATATCCGCAGCTGTTCTGGTTTCGTTATTTGTAGCTTTCACTTTAACACCCATGCTCTCCTCAAAATGGCTGCGCAGAGAAGATGAAGCTTTATCTAAAGAAGGAAATATTTTAAATAAACTGCTTTACTACTTTAATCATTTCTTTGAGTTGATGAGCAGAAAGTATGAGAAGGCATTACATTGGTCTTTAACCCATAGAAAAACAATTGTATTCGGATCGATTGGGATTTTTGTGGTAAGCTTTTTAATAATGGGAATGCTCGGATCACAATTTTTCCCTGAAAGTGATCAAAGTCAGTTTAATGTTGTTGTTAATGCCTCGCCGGGAAGTTCGCTTGAACAGACAAGTTTAATCTGCGAAAAAGTTGAAACTATACTTAAAGAAAAACCAGAAGTAAAACTCATTCTTACAACTATCGGATCAGGAAACGATCCGGTTACTAAAGCTAATATTCTTGTCAAGCTCGTTCCTACTCATGATAGGAAGAAATCTGATAAAATGATTATGTCAGAAATCAGAAACGAATCTA
>JAOTUT010000159.1 GCA_029863735.1 Ignavibacteria bacterium | reverse complement strand
TGCGAAAACATGAGCAATACCATTACCCATTGTTCCACCACCTATGACAGCAACATTATTAACTTCCATTTTGAGCCCCTTTCTATTTATAGTTTTTAACTATTAAAGCAGATGCCTCGCCCCCACCAATGCAAAGTGAAGCAAGACCTAAATTTGAATTTCTACTTTTCATTTCGTGAATTAAGGTAACCAGAACTCTTGCTCCGCTTGCTCCTATTGGATGTCCAATAGCAACAGCACCACCATTTACATTTACTTTGCTGGCATCAAGACCAAGCAATTTATTATTAGCCAATGAAACAACTGCAAATGCTTCATTAATTTCAAAAAGATCAATATCCGAAAGTTTAAGATTAGCTTTTTTGAGAACTTTATTTATTGAATCAGTCGGTGCAGTTGTGAACTGTATTGGAGCTTTTGCAGCCGAGGACTGGGCAACAATTTCAACGAGTGGTTTAAGACCAAGTTCTTTTGCTTTCTCTTCACTCATAACTAGAAGTGCTGCTGCACCATCATTAATACTAGAGGCATTCGCCGCAGTAACTACACCATTTTTATCAAATACAGGTCTTAGTGAAGGAATTTTATCAAACTTAACTTTGCCAGGTTCTTCATCTGCATTAACAACAACCTCTTCCCTGCCAGCTTTTACTTTAACTTCTATTATTTCATTCTTAAACTTTCCATCTTTTTGTGCATCAAGCGCTTTCTTGTATGAATTGATAGCAAAATTATCCAGTTCTTCTCTTGTAAATTTAAAATCTTTTGCACAAGCTTCAGCGCAATTTCCCATATGAACATTATTATAAACATCCCACAAACCATCTTTAACCATCGAATCAATAACTTCGCCATTACCAAGCCGATAACCGTTTCTTGCTTTATCCAGTATATAAGGTGTATTAGACATACTTTCTTGACCACCGGCTATGATGATGTCAGCATCACCGATCTGAATGGCATGAGCAGCAAGCATTACTGCTTTCAATCCGCTTCCACACATTTTATTAATAGTCATACATTCTGTTTTGTCTGGTAAGCCAGCAAATAATGCAGCCTGTCTTGCAGGTGCCTGTCCTTGGCCTCCGGTTAGTACATTTCCCATGATTACTTCATCAATCAAATCTGGTGAAATCTTCGAATCCTCCAGAACAGCTTTGATTGCAATACTTCCTAACTGACCAGCTGATAAAGAAGAAAGAGAACCACCGAACGATCCGACAGGCGTCCTTTTTGCAGAAGTTATAACAACTTTTTTCATTTCTCCCTCCAATAATTTTGATAAAACGTAATTAAAATTAAAGAATTAATTTTAAAGATTCAGACGATAAATCAATAAAACTGATATTATTGTTGTTCTAATACTACAGAAGCTAATTCAAAAATAAGATTTGCTGAAAGCAAGGAAGGATTAATGTTGTTCCGCGGCAAATTAGATAAGAACTCCAATCTGGATGAAATATCATTTAATTGAACATATGGAAATTTGCTATTAAATTTTTCAAATGTTTCAAGATGATCCTTAAAGAAAAAACGATTAATATTTAATCGATGTTTCTGAATATCATTAAGCCAGGTTAATATCATTCCAATTGCGATTTGGTAAATAACAGAATTCTGATCAGAAAGAATTGAATTTAATTCTTCAAAAGCAGAGTTAAACTTTCTACCGAATGAATATCTAAGAATTGATATTGTTTTTTCTTTGAGATTGTGAAAATTATTTTCTATTAGGTTTAATGCGGATTGCACTGAACCCATTGCAAAAGGTGCAACTTCTTCTGCAGTTATTTTGTCAACATTGAAATACTCAGTTAAAACAAAAACTATTTCCTCTTCAGATAGAGGATCAAAATTAATTCTCCAGCATCTTGATATTATAGTAGGTCTTAATTTTGAAACCATTGAGGTTGTAAGAACAAATATCACATTCTCAGGTGGTTCCTCAAGATTTTTCAACAATGCATTTTGTGCTTCTTCATTCATCAAGTGTGCATCAGAAATTAAGATAAATCTGTACCCAGCTTCATCATAATTCATCGAAACAAATTTTTTGATATCTCTTATGCTATTGATTTTGATTGAATTCGCTTTCGGGATAGTAATTTTATGAAATAGATTTTTCGACTTTATTTCTATTTGCTCTCTTAAAAACTCTATTTCATCCTGACTCAATTTTTCAGTCGGGGAGCTCGAATCTGTTTCGTTTTTTCCACGAGGAAGCGGGAAAATTATTTTAAGGTAGGGTTCCTGAAGCTGTTCAATAGCTCTGATAGTTTTTTCTGTTCCAGCAAAATTATTCTTACCTGCCAGAGTTTTTGCAAATTGGATAGCTGCATTGTCTTTTCCCGCTCCAACATTTCCCGTAAAAAGAAATGCATGTGGGATTATGTTAGATTGAAGAAAATTATTGAGAGTTTGCTTAACCCGTTCTTGTCCGGGTATTTTATCGGAGATCGGATTCATTCATCGTGTGCTGATTTGCACAGATTAGAATTCATCTTCATTATAAAAGAAGTCTTCATCTGAGGGATAATCTGGCCAAATATCTTCAATAGTTTCATAGGGCTCATCTGTATCCTCCAGTTCTTTAAGGTTTTCAATTACCTCATAAGGCGCACCAATTCTGTCTGCATATTCTATAAGTTCTTCTTTTGTTGCAGGCCAGGGAGCGTCGTCCAGAAATGCAGCGAGTTCAACTGTCCAGATCATATATTATTTTCCGATTGAGATGTTTATTGTGAATCCAGATCAAAAAAAGTTAAATCATCAAAGAAGAAGTCAGTTGGATCAATCGGGATACCATCGTGACGAACTTCATAATGTAAATGAGGTCCGGTAGATAGACCAGAGTTCCCTGACTTCGCTATTATTTGCCCTCTTGTTACTGAGTTACCTTTTTTAACCTTAGCCTTTGACAGATGTGCGTAAATTGTACTGTATCCAAAACCGTGATCTATTTCAACCACTAAACCGAATCCAGCTCTTCTTTCAACCGCAATTACCTTCCCTTCACCCGAGCAATGTACTTCAGTACCATAATCGCAGTTTATATCTATACCCTCATGAAACCTTCTTACACCTAAAATTGGATGTCTTCTCATTCCAAAATCATTAATAGTGTAATTACCTATTGTTGGTTTAATAGCTGGAATACATTTATGCAGTTTTTCATTGAGACTAAGCTTATTAGCAATTTGTAAAGTTTGTTCCTTTTCGAATTGAACATATCGAATCATTTCATCAACAGACTCTAAAAGATTTTTAACTTCAATATCTTTGATATTTAAATTGGCTGAAAGATAATCCGAACTACCACCAGTACCAAGAAGTCTTTCTTCATCAGTTATAGCTTCTAAATTGGCAGCGATTCTAAGTTGTGAGCTTATTACTGAAATACTATCAACTTCACCAAGTATCTGGTGATAAGATTTAGTTATCCTTTTAATTTCTTCTTTCAATTCTTCATTCTCATTTTTCAGAGCTGATACCTTAATTTTCGAATTTGAATCAATTGCTAAAAAATGATTTAAAGCTAAGAAAATTGAAGTAAATAATAGGGATAAACCAAGAAGCAAAGAAAAAAGCTTTAATTTGAAATTTCTAATTTCAATATACTTTAGACTCGCTTTTGAGAAATAGAATAATTTTTTCATACAATGGTGCGCAAAAATAACTAAAATGCGTTATTGAAACAAGCCTGAATAAGCTCTATTCGAAATCATGTTCAAAGTAGTCGGTGGCTCTTTGTGACTTCGAGTTTTTATCTGAAATTCGTTCCGAAAGCCTCTTTTTAAACACTTCTGCTGCATCATAACCATAATGTTTAAGTAAATAATTAAGAGCAATAACTTCTGAAATTACGGTAATATTTTTACCTGGCAGTATTGGCAATTTTATGTAAGGAATGTCAATTTCTGATATAGTAATTGTTTTTTCATCTAGTCCTGTTCTGGTATAGTTTCCCTTATCATCCCAAACTTCCAATTCTACCAATATTTCAAGCCTTTTTTGATATCTTATAGCTCTGATTCCAAATACTCTCTCCACATCAATAATGCCAAGACCTCTTATTTCCATGTTATGCTTAACAATTTCAGTTCCAGAACCAATAAGTATCCCCTCGCCCTTTTTTGTAAGGATTATGACGTCGTCGGCGACAAGTCTGTGCCCTCTTTCTATCAAATCAAGCGCAACTTCACTCTTTCCAACACCAGATTTACCGACGAAACAAATCCCAACTCCATAGACATCGACAAAAGAGCCGTGAATCGTAATCCTTTGTGAAAACTGGTCATCAAGGAAATCACCGAGTAAGTAAATTAATTTTGTTGTGCTGTATGGAGAAGAAAAAATCGGAACTCTTTTTTCTTTTGCCAATTCTAAAAGAACCGGTACTGCTTTATTGTTGCTTGTCAGAATAATGCAGGGAACATTAAATTGAAATAAAGTTCTTAAAGATTTTTCCTGCTGATCGGATGAAAGTTTATTTAGATATTTTACTTCTGTATTGCCAAAAATTTGAACACGGTTGAATGAAAATAGATCAACAAAACCAGCTAATGCTAATCCAGGTCTGTGAAGGTTCTGGTCAGTAATCTTTCTTTCCAAATCAGGGTTTTCAGAAAGAAGATTTAGCTTTCCTATTTTCTTAGCATTGTTATAGAAAAAATCTACCGTAATAAAATCTTTTTTTGTTATAGCTTTGTCGGTTACTATTTTCATTTAGTCCTGCTTTTTCTTTTCGACTTTAAAGTTTTTAATTGCCTCGATAATTTATTAGCCGCTGCTGTCACTGATTTTGTAAATTCCTCGGTTTGCTCTGTAGCCACCAAGGTTTGTCCGGGAATGTGTAATGTAATTTCGGCTGTTTTGATGCTATCGTGGCTATTTTGAAAACTAAGAATAACATCAGCACTAATTATACTATCGTTAAATTTCAATAAAGACTTCACTTCATCCTTAATATAATCTTTTAATGTTTCTCTTGCCTTAAACTTTCGTGCCGTTATTGTAACGTTCATAACTTACTCCTACGATTTTGGATGAGATT
>JAOTUT010000158.1 GCA_029863735.1 Ignavibacteria bacterium | reverse complement strand
AACGATCTTAGCTTGCCGTACGCAATAAAATCATCGGAACATTTTCGCAAGTGTATTGAGATCTCTCCAAAATACACCGGCAAAAAATTCGTTGTGGATCCTTACTCAAAAATTCAAGCTATCTGGGGTTCAATGGCAATGACTTATTTATACAGGAACGATCCCGATTCTGCAAAGTGGGCGTTCAACCGCGGTCAGGTTGAGGGAGGATTTTATCCCGCAATACTAGAATACAATCGGAACATTATGGCTTCCTGCGAAAAGAATGCAATACTTTTCACCAATGGTGACAACGATACCTACCCAATGTGGTTTCTTCAACTAATGGAAAATTACAGAACGGATATTACTGTAGTTAATGTGAGCTTGTTCAACGTTTCCTGGTATATAAGACAATTGAAGAATGGATATCCTTTCGGAGAAAATAATTTATTTATGATGTCATCCGATGCAGAAATAGACAGCCTAAGACCTGTATATTGGGAAGAGCAGGTAGTGGAAATCCCGGTTAAGAACGATCCGCTTAATAAATCTGGAAAAATTGAATGGGTAATGAAGCCTACTATTGATGACAAGGCTATTCGTGTTCAGGATAAGATGTTGTTAGATGTTTTGAAATCAAATAACTGGAACAGACCAATTTATTTTTCAACAACAGTTTATAGTATGAATAAAATTGGGCTGGATGACCATCTTGCACTTGAAGGATTGGTATTCCGGTTAAATACTCATAAAGGTGAAATCGATCCAGAGAGCCTATATAGCAACCTTATCTTCGTTTATACTTATGATGGAGTGAACGATAAGCATCTTGGTAACATCGATGATGTGGCAAATCTTTATCAAAATTACCGCGATGCATTTATTAGCCTGGCATCAGAGTACGATAAAACCGGAAATAAAGAAAAAGTTAAAGAAGTTTTAGATTTTATGGATGAAAAATTTCCTGAAACTCTCCTGCCTTACACAAGTAATGAATTGCTAAATAAATCAGATAGTTTGCATAATAAAAATTTGTAGTGCATACAAAAGATTTTAAGCAAAAGTTAATTCCCCTCCTTTCGGGAGGATATGCCTGTCCGGCAGGAGGGGAATAAGGGGAAGATTTATTTCATCAATACCATCTTCTTTGTTGACACGAATGAACTACCGTCAACTCCGGTTGCGTTTATTGTATAGTAATAAACTCCATTTGAAAGTTTTGAAGCATCAAAATTTACTTCGTGACTGCCAATGCTGTAATCACGATTTGTAAGCTCATCAACTTTTTCTCCCAATGTATTGAACAATTCAATACTTACATAAGAATCAACAGGCAGTGAGAAATTAATCATCGTTGATGGATTGAAAGGATTTGGATAGTTCTGTGAAAGAACAAATACCTGTGGTCCTTCAACTTCAATCTCAACATTGTTCGAATAATTAATTGAGCCATCAAAATCAATCTGCTTTAATCTGTAAAAGTATTTACCCGGATTTGAAATTACATCAGTGTACTCATAATCTGTAACATTAGTAGTAGTTCCTTGTCCATCGATGAAAACAACTTCTTCGAAATCAACTTTATTTGAACTTCTTTCAATTATAAATCCAGAATTGTTGGTTTCCGTAACAGTTGTCCATTTGAGCAGAATACCATTCTCTGTTGTCAAAGCAAAGAATGCTGTGAGTTCAACAGGAATAAAATCTTCAATTGTGAAATTGACATTTGAAAGATCGAAGAAAACATTGCTAACAGCTTCAACTTTTATTCTTGCCTGAGTAGTTGGAAGATTCGGAAGGAAAATATCTTCCGATCCATCGTTTGCTGTGTTAGAGATAAGAACTTCGGTAAAATTATTTCCACCATCAGTTGAGAGAAGAATGTTCACTTCCGCAACACTAACCGGTGCAACACTTGTATTCGCAACATCCCAGGTAACTGTATAAATTGTATTTCCCATCCAGGTAACTGATGTGTTAGGCTGAGTAACGAGGAAAGGTCCGGCTGTATTTGTAACATTTATCGCCTGCATCTGTGCATAATTAACTCCCCCGCCGCCTGCACGATTATCACGAGCTGTCAATCTAAATGTTAATGTTCGTGTGTAAGTTGGGAGAATCTCCCCGATAGTCTGTGTATTGCTTAAAATGTTTGAGAGCTTAGGAAAATATCTGTAAGGAACATCTACGGGATTAAACGATCTAAATATCGGTGCATTTCCTACAGGTGAATTTGGATGACCGGCTGGTCCGAGATCAAATTCTTCCCAGCAATATGTTAAGGGATCGTTATCAGGATCAGTTGCTGAACCAGTTAAAATAAACGGAGTGTTGATTGGAATTGTAAATCCACCTGCAGGAACCGTCACACTTGGCTCATTGTTTCCAGTGTTGGTTACCACCGGGCAGGAATTTCCGTTCCCATTATTTGTGTAATTAACTATTTCGACGAAGTTAACATTGTGGAAATAATCATCACTGTTGTTTTGTAAATTTTGAGGAGAACAAATTCCTGCATAAGCCATAATTGTGCTTCCGCTTCCTGGTTCGTAAGCTGTGGCTGGATTTCTATTTCCACCGCTGCAGGCACCGGCACTTCCGTTGAATGAATGATTTCCTCCATACTGATGTCCCATTTCGTGAGCTACATAATCAATGTAAAAAGGATCACCAATTGGCTGCGATAAGCCTGTAACTCCTCTTGCTTTATATCCAGCCTGACAGACAACGCCTAAATATGCAACTCCACCACCACCGGTGCTGAAGACATGTCCGATATCATAATTTGCACTGCCAATTACTGCATCGAGGTTTGTTTGGTTCTGTCCTAACATTGTACCGCCATTATTATTAGTATATGGGTCGGTACTTGGATCGGTATAAATTATCAAATCGTTATTAGGAATTAATTCAAGTCGTACTGCAAATTCATTTTCATAAACGCCTGTTACTCTGTTAACTGCGGTAACAACAGCGGCAAGTCCCTGCGCAACTGTACCACCGTGGAAGATTGTATATTCTCCGGTAGCAGCACAAGCAAGCCTGTAAGTTCTAAGCTCTGGTCCAGTCATCACAAATGGATTATCTTCAACTAATTGTCTAATGTGTTGACCAAATTCAGAATCAGTTCCGAGAAGGGTGCATTCAATATTTAGTTGTTCCTCAGTTGGCAAATAATCTTTCTTGATGTAGGAAATGTAATATCTGTTATCACCGAGAGAATATGGATCAATATAAACTGTTCCTTCAGTTGAAAAAATTATCGCGTGAAATCCTGCTGGGGTAACATCGAATCTGACTCTTGCACTAGCATTATTTTCTATTCCCTGTCCGAGATAAGTTTTTATCTCCGGATAATTTGTAGCAAGCTCTTCAGCCATGATTGGCGATTCAACAATTTTAAATGTAGCAAAACTATTGTCAGGTAATGGCAGACTAAGTGTAAATCCCGAGTAATTTACATTAGTAGTAATTTCTTTGGGAACCTGATTTAAGGCAGATGATAAACTTTGCAAATCAAGTTCAAGTGTTCGGTATGATTCAGGAATAATATATCTTGTTCCTACAGCATCTAATCCGATTTCGGAAACATCGCTCCACAAATCTGCATAATTATTTTGAGCGAATAGTGAGGAAGAAAAAATGATTGTAAAACAAAGCTGAAACGAACAAAAAAGTTTGATAGAAAAATATACTTTCATGATTTTCCTTGTTGATTAATTTTTAATTAAGATTAAAACGCGGGTAAAATAGTTATGATAAGGTTGTTTGTCAATCAGAGATTAAAGATAATTAAAGATTTCTCTAATTGATGGCAATTATTTGGTGTTTATTTTAGTAAATAATAAGGTATTTTAATAATTAAATTTTTCATTAAAAATGAGAGAAAATAATGTTTAAGCAAATCTCTATTGTTGTGCTGCTCTTGACTTCTCTTCTCATTGCACAGGAAGAATATAAACCATGGATCAAAGGTGAAAGGGAAAAACACTCAAAATTAATTCAACTTCAGAAAGTCCAGTATCCGGGTGATTCGAAAATTGATGTTACTTATTATGGATTGGATTTAACAGTTACTGCGAATCCGAATTATATCTCTGGTTCAACCACAATAGGAGTAAAGGTAGATACTTCATCAATCAACTCCTGCTATCTTGATTTACAGAATGTGCTAACGATTAATAGTCTGCTGTTAAATGGATCACCAGCGGTATATACTCACACTGATCACAAAATTAATCTAACCTTAGATAGAACTTATATTGATGGTGAGGTTTTCACCATAAAAATTTATTATGAAGGTGTACCGGGTTCCAGTGGTTTTGGAAGTTTTGAGTTTGGCTACCATGGCAGTCCTTCAACTCCCATAATCTGGTCATTGAGCGAACCTTACGGTGCGCCGGATTGGTTTCCGTGTAAAGATGCGCCTGCAGATAAAGCTGATTCCTCAGATGTTTGGGTAACCGTTGCTGATAATCTCACGGCTGTGTCAAACGGTACTCTTGAGAGTGTCATTGATAATGGTAATGGAACAAAAACTTTTTATTGGAAGAACCATTACACTATTGATCATTATCTAATATCAGTTGCTATAACTAATTATTATCAATACGATACTTACTTTCACTATGGACAAAATGATTCAATGGTTATAACACATTATGTTTACCCTGAATCCTTCAATGGAGTAAAAACATATCTTGATGAAACCGATGATATGATTGAAGTGTTCAGCAACAGTTATGGATTGTATCCTTTTATTACTGAAAAATATGGTCACGCAGAAATGGAATGGGGTGGTGCGATGGAACACCAAACCTGCAGCTCAATGGGTTTTTGGGGAACAGGAGTAGTATCTCACGAGCTTGCTCATCAATGGTACGGAGATATGATAACCTGTAAAGACTGGCATCATATATGGCTGAATGAAGGATTTGCCACTTACTCTGAAGCAGTTTATCTGGAAGCTAAGAGCGGCAAAGCAGCTTACAATTCTCAAATTGCTTCAGAAATGAATTCTGCCAAAAATGCTCAAGGGACAATTTGGGTTCAGGATATTAGTAACGTTGGGCAAATT
>JAOTUT010000157.1 GCA_029863735.1 Ignavibacteria bacterium | reverse complement strand
AGCCTTATGATGTAGCTGCAATGAATGCAATAAGTAGAGTAAATTTTACTATTCCCAAAAGAAAAGGGAATCCTCATAAAATATGGGTGTCAATACCAATAGTATTTAAACTGCAGTAACATAACCAGCGCCTCAACACCGACCGCCAAGTAAGGCTGGGTTTTTTAGGTTTTGAATTTTACATTTTTGTTTTTGATTTTATTCAAGGTGTTCGTTCTAATTAATTAACTTGCCTTCGGTGCGTGCTGAGAAAGTTACGCACCTACGGCTTAATCATCGGCAATTGTGTTTTACTCGGCTTCCTTGTTCCCGCCTTCGTTAAAACTACGGCGGGCAAGCTGGGCGGCCCCGCCAAGGTGGGATAAACTGGGTTAGGCGCAACGTCGTTAGGCGTAATTAACCTGAAACTCAGAGTATTAACTTTAACAAGAACATAAAAAAAATTAAATGACTGATATTCAAACAAATAAACAGCTACCCAAAATATTGAATATCTTCAAAAATATATTTCAAATTATCCTTTATATACCGATTCAAATAATCTTCATACCTTTTGCTATTATTGGACTAATAATTGCAATTTACAAAGAAATGGGAAAAAGCAGGAAACTGGGTGTCTCCTTCTCAGCAATTAAAGCGCTTCAATATAGGTGGTTCATGCATTTTTTTAACACCAGACCGGATCCTCTTTCTGTTGCATTTATTAAAAAGTTTCCATGTGAATCACATTTTGGAATGTGGTCAATTATGGGAGCTCTTATCATTTCCCAGCAGTTATTTGGCTTCACCACCAGGCTTGGAAAACTTGTTGAACCAGGTGAAGAGACCTTAGATTCCACAGCGGGTATTCGGGTGCTCATGTTTGACAAGATAATGGAAAAATATGTTGATGAAATGGATCAGATTGTACTTCCCGGAGCTGGCTTTGATCTAATAGCTTTGCATTTTACAAAAGGAAAAGAAGTAATGGTTTTTGAACTTGACCAGGTTAATACACTAAATATTAAAGTTGAAACATTGAAAAAAGCAGGTATAAAGCATGATTGGATCACCTATGTCCCAGTTGATTATTCAAACGAATTTTGGGATGATAAACTATTAGGAGCTGGTTTTGACAAAACAAAAAAGACTTTGTTCCTTTGGCAAAGCGTTTCTTTGTATTTAGAAGCTGATATTGTCAAAGAAACTCTTAGGAAAATGGCTGATTTGTGTGTAGACGGAAGTATCATCGCTCAAGATTTTTATTCCAAAACATTCAGCTCAGGTGAATATTCAAAAACAGCTAAACAATTTATTAGTATAATAGCAAGAATGGGTGAGCCTCCGAAATTTGGTATAGATATGTCAGATGATCCTAAAGCAGCAGTTGAATCATTCTTAAAAAATTGTGGATTAAAAATGACAGAATATACTCTGTTTGGTGAGAAACTTGATATCGAACCGTTTTACTGTATTGTAGAAACTGAAAAACAATAAATGGAGAAATAATAACTACGCCTAACCAGCAATTCAAATCTGACGCCTTTCAAGCGTCAGATTTTTAGGTTGTACAGTTTTTATAAATTTTGAATAAATGAAAAAGTAAAATAAGGTGGTCGGCGCAGTTTAGACGCAACGCCGTTAGGCGGCTTACCGGCATCACGAAACTCGGAGAAGATTATGAATAATACGCAAACCTTGATAGCTACTTTAGAAGGCGCTCCTGATATTATTATTAGCCTTGTTCGCGAGGTGCCGCCACAGAATCTCAAGCGTCGCCCCAGCCCCAACAAATGGTCCGCTCACGAACATGCTTGCCACATAGCTAGCGCAGACGCAGCTTACCTCTCACGCCTAGAGTTGATGCTGTCTGATCCAGCGCCTTGCATAAGGTCTATGGTTCCATCTCCAGAGGAGGAAGCTGGCTCACTACTAAACATTGATTTAGACAAAGCACTTGACCAGTATGTGCATGACCGGGCGCGCCTCGTTACGCGTTTGAAAGAGCTATCTGTAGAAGATTGGCAACGGACGGTGGAGCATGAAGAGAACAGTCATTACTCAGTATTGGTAATGTTCAGGGAACTATTAATGCACGAGATGCTTCACGCATACAGAATAGGAGAGCTAATGTTGAAGAAAGGTTGGGAATAAACCTCTAGCTGAGCAGGTCGCCGCCTAACAAGCACCTCAACACCGACCGCCATCCGACTCGTTTATTACTCATACCTTAACGCTTCTATCGGATCAAGATTAGCTGCTTTATATGCAGGATATGTTCCGAAAATCAACCCAACAATAAAGCACATTGAAATCCCAATTATTATCCAATCAACAGGTATTGCCATTTGAGCATTCAGGAAACCTCCCGCTAAATTTCCTATCCCGATGCCAATAACAATACCTCCGGTTCCACCAATCAGGC
Source organism: Ignavibacteria bacterium (assembly GCA_029863735.1). The sequence goes on along the minus strand of JAOTUT010000157.1, from coordinate 2,699 downwards.
AAAGAATAATTGCTTCAAATAGAAATTGTATCAGGATGCTTGATTTTCTTGCACCAATTGCCTTCCTTATCCCTATCTCTCTTGTTCTTTCAGTTACAGATACAAGCATAATATTCATTATACCAATACCGGCAGCAAGTAAAGCGACGAGTGAAACTGCGAGTGCTCCAATTTTTATTGGCCCTGTAATATCATTCACCTGGTCAATGAGAGAATCATTACTAAATATTTCAAAATCATTTTCTTCACCGGGTTCAATTTTTCTAATCATTCTCATATATCCTATAGCGGATTCAATTGTTCTTTGATATTCTGCCTGACTATTAGCCATAACAGTAATATCAACGGTTTCGGTTCGTTTACCATAAATTGACTGAAATGTTGTTATCGGAAGAACCACATAATTATCAATTGTCTGCCCGAAGAAATCCGGTTTCTTTGCAAGTGTTCCGATGACTCTCATCGGATGTCCGTCCACTCTAATTATCTGTCCAATTGGATCTATGTCAAAAAGAATTTTATCGACAACATAATTACCCAAAACACAGACGTAGTTTGAGTAATCAATATCGTTGCTTCTGAATTCTCTACCCTGATCAATCTCAAGGTTTAGCGAAGGATATACTCCTTCAGTCACACCTACAATTTGTGTATTCGGATTTGTTTCGCGATTTCCAAATTGAATTACTTTCCCTCCTGTTCCCTGATATGCACCAACATTTTTTGCTCCCTTCATCATCGATTCAAATCGAAAAAAATCTTCCAGAGTAATGTCTTTTCTGTTCCTGTACTTTTGATGTTCTTCATGTCCACCTGTTTGTATTGCAGGCCATTTCTGAATCTGAAAAGTGTTTTTACTTAGGAACTGAAATCCTTCATTGATTGTATTTTGAAGCATAGTTACAATTGTCATCACAACAATTATTGAAAAAATACCTACTACTACTCCTAACACAGTTAGAAGTGTTCTCAAACGGTTTGTTTTAAGAGATTGAAGAGCCAGAATTAAAAGTTGGCTGGAATGCATTTTAATGAAAATCGGTTTATGATTTTAAAAAAATATTTTACAAACGGAAAATAAATGAAGATATCATTATTTAGAAATGAAGAAATCTATTCGTAACGAAGGGCTTCGATAGGATCAAGATTCGCAGCTTTATATGCCGGATAAGTTCCAAAGACAAGTCCAACTATTACACACATTGTTATTCCAATTACTACCCAATCATATGGAATGGCCATTTGAGCATTTAAAAAACTGCCGGCAAAATTGCCTATTCCAATACCTATTATAATTCCTGCTAACCCTCCCACCAAACACAGAATTACAGCTTCTATTAAAAACTGAATTAATATGCTGGATTTCCTTGCACCGATAGCTTTTCTAATTCCTATCTCTCTTGTTCTTTCAGTAACCGATACTAGCATAATATTCATAATACCAACACCCGCCGCCAGAAGTGCAACAAGCGAAACTGCCAGCGCACCGATTTTTATAGGTCCGGTTATATCATTAACCTGGGTCATCATAGACTCATTGCTAAATACAGAGAAATCGTCTGGTTCATTTGCAGCTACTTTTCTTATTTTTCTGAGATGACCAATTGCAGCTTCGATAACATTATTATAAGATTCTTTGCTGGGCGCAGTAACCATTATATTAACGCTCTGATCATATTTGCCATACATCGATTGCCAGGTTGTTATTGGAAGAACAATATAATTATCCCTGCTCTGCCCAAACATTGATGGTTGCCTTTCCAGAACACCGGCAACTTTCATTGGTTTTCCATCAACCTTTACTGTTTGTCCAATAGGGTTAATATTTGGAAATATTTTATCAACAACATCAGCTCCGAGTAAACAAACGTCATTAGAATATTGAACATCACTCTCTCTTAAATCTCTGCCATATTCAACTTTCCAGTTATTCGTTTTTATTCCATCAATTGTCTCCCCCGCTACACTAATGTTCGGGTTGGTTTCATAGTTACCAAACTTTATTACTTTTCCAAATTGCCATTGCTCTGCACCAACATATAAAGCACCAGTTAGCAATTCCTTAAGCTTGTAAGCTTCATTAATTGTAATATTTTTTCTGTTTCTCCAGGCTCTATCTTGTCCGTCTCCCTGACCTTGCATTCTGTCAAATTTTTCAATCTGAAATGTATTTTTATTCAGAAGTGAAAGCCCGTTTTCAATACTGTTCTGAAGCATAGTTATAATAGTCATAATTACAATGATGGAGAAAATACCAACAACTACTCCAAGAATTGTAAGCGAGGTTCTGAGTTTGTTGTTGATAATAGATTGTAAAGCAATACTAAAAAGCTGATTTACTTTCATTCACTCATACCTTAATGATTCGATAGGATCCAGGTTTGCAGCTTTGTATGCAGGGTACGTTCCGAAGATCAATCCTACGAAGATGCACATAGAAATACCAATAATCACCCAATCTATTGGAATAGCGAATTGTGCACTTAAAAAACTTCCTGCAAAATTACCTATCCCAATTCCCAAAATAATTCCAAGAAAACCCCCGACTATACAAAGAATAACTGCTTCTATAAGGAATTGAATAAGTATGCTGGACTTCCTGGCACCTACTGCTTTGCGGATGCCAATTTCACGGGTCCTCTCAGTTACAGAGACGAGCATTATATTCATAATTCCAACGCCTGCAGCCAGAAGTGCAA
>JAOTUT010000156.1 GCA_029863735.1 Ignavibacteria bacterium | reverse complement strand
GGAATTAAAAATCAATTATTCACCAGGTCGAACGAAGAAGGCTGTGAACAATTGCTTAATTGTGCTGGCGAAACCCAGGGTAGTATTATTTTTGCAAATCTTGTAGATTTCGATGTGTATTTTGGGCACAGAAACAATCCTGAAGGTTTTGCCCAAAAGCTTGTTGAGTTTGATCAGTTTCTACCAGGATTTTTAAGCAAGTTTGATGAAAGCGATCGGCTTGTTATTACTGCTGATCATGGAAACGATCCTACAACGCCAAGCACGGATCACAGTAGGGAATATGTTCCGTTGCTGTATTACAGAAAAGGAATTGCGGGAAAAAATCTGGGAGTGAGAAAAACGTTTTCTGATGTGGCAAAAACTGTGGCTGATTTTTTTAAGGTTGATAACAAACTAAATGGAGTAAGTTTCCTGAATGAATAAAGATGAATTGATAGAATTAAAAACTCTTGCTATTGATTTGAATGATGAAAAGTCTGTCAATTCTCTGTCTCAAACACTTTCGGAGCTGAAAGGCGCAGGTTATGTTAAAGTTATATTAGAATTTAAAACATCAGCTGATCAGGAACTAAATAAATCGCAGATTGATATCGAGTCATTCAGGAAAATAAAGGAAGTTCAGGAATTACCTGATTGGGTAGTGATCAATTTTATGATTGCTGCTGAAAAATTAAAAGACAGCAATTTAATTAAACGATTATCATATGGTTAAGTACTTAATTGATACTGATGTAATAGCTGATTATCTGATTTCAAATGAGAATAACTATTTAATGAATCTTATGCAGACGGGTGTTTGTTTTACAACTGTTTTGAATGCATCAGAGATGTTGGCTGCCTGCAAAGATGATGAAGAGCAATCTGCAGTTCGGAGTGTTCTGGATTCATTGAAGGTACTTGGATTACATTCAAGATATGCTCTGAGTATTAATGAGTTTTCTGATAAGACAGATAGTGTGCGAGATGCTCTATTTGCTGTTGTTGCATCAATAAATAAATTACCGATAGTTACATTACGCGAAGAGCGTTATAAAAAAACGAAATTAAAGATCATTCATCCACAAGAAGTGGGAGTATAAATGTTTCTTGGAAGAGTTATTGGAACCGTCTGGTCAACTAAAAAAGATGAAAATCTGGTTGGCGCTAAATTTCTGATTGTCCGTGAAATTAGTCTGGAACTGAAAGAGAAAGATCGTTTCGTGGTTGCTGTTGACAGTGTTGGTGCAGGTGAAGGCGAAGTTGTTCTGGTTGCAACAGGAAGCTCATCGAGAATGACGAGTTTTACAAAGGATAAACCTGTCGATGCTGTAATAATGGGAATTGTGGATAAACTTGATGTATCGGATAAATAATTTTTAATTATTAGTCGATTTAAAAATGTTCCTGGGAAAAGTAATAGGAAATATCTGGGCTACGAGAAAACATCCAAGCTTAAGCAGCTTTAAACTGATGATAGTTCAGCCGTTAAACGGTGAGTTTGAAAAATCTGGCGATCCGATAATAGCTGTTGATACTGTTGGTTCGGGGCCGGGAGAAATTATTTACTACATTACTGCATCTGAAGCTGTGATACCGCTTCCTGTTGATACGGCTCCAGTGGATGCATCCATTGTTGGTATTGTTGATTCAGTAAATTCTGCAAAATCAAGCAAGAAAAAACCGTGAAAATCACCAAGCAGTTTACACAAAGAGAATCTCAGTCGCTGGATAAATACTTCCAGGAGATCGGAAAGGTGACTCTGCTTACTGCGGAACAGGAAATTGAACTTGCTGTTAAAATAAAGCAAGGTGATGCGGAAGCACTTGAAAAGTTAACGAAAGCTAATTTGCGGTTTGTTGTGAGTGTAGCAAAGCAGTATCAGAACCAGGGACTTTCTCTCGGCGATTTAATCAATGAAGGAAACCTCGGACTAATAAAAGCTGCGAGACGCTTTGATGAAACCCGTGGATTTAAATTTATTTCTTATGCGGTTTGGTGGATCCGCCAGTCAATAATGCAAGCACTTGCTGAGCAATCCCGAATTGTCCGGTTGCCGCTGAACCGGGTTGGTGCGCTGAACAGAATTGGCAAAGCTTACAGCAATCTAGAACAAGAATATGAAAGAGAACCAAGTCCAGAAGAACTTGCGGAAGAACTCGAAATGAATGTTGATGATGTTTCTGAAGCGATGACATTATCCGCAAAACACGTTTCAATGGATGCACCTTTTAGTCAGAGCGAAGAGAACCGCTTGCTGGATGTGCTTGAAAATGAGGAATTGCCGGCTCCGGACACCACATTGATGTCAGAATCGCTTAAAGAGGAAGTTGAAAGGGCATTATCAAAACTAGATGCACGTGAAGCAGAAGTTATTCGACTTTATTTTGGGTTTGGCACAGATGAACCATTAACTCTTGAAGAAATTGGGGAAAGGTTTAATCTTACGCGCGAGAGAGTAAGGCAAATAAAAGAAAAAGCAATCCGCAGGTTGCGGAATACAACCCGAAGTAAAGAGCTAAAAAAATATCTGGGCTGAGTTTGACAAGCCATTCCTATAAAATACTTTCCTTATTCATTTTGACTTTACTAATCTCTGCCTGCTCATCAAGCAGTACGATTAGGTACGGTCAACAAACCATTGATAAAAAAGAAACTAAAGACCCCTCAGTGCGATTTACATCTGCAGATGACTCGATGATCATTGATTTAAACCTTGACTTAAAAGATCCAAATGAACTTCCTGCCGAGGACCCGGATATTGATGTTTCGAGTTTACTTGCCACTAATCAAAACAACTATACTTTTGATGTCCCGGGATTTGATTACACCACTATCAGGGAAAAAATGCTGATGGAAGTAATTAAATACCTTGGGACTCCGTACAAATACGGCGGGAATACTAAGAATGGAATTGATTGTTCAGCATTTACTCAAATAGTTTACAGAGATGTTTTTAATATTAAACTTGAACGTTCAGCACGTCTCCAGTACAACCAGGGTGAAGTAATTTCAAAAGGTGAAGAGTTGAAATATGGGGACCTGGTATTTTTTAATACGAGACAAAGAGTAAAACCCGGACATGTTGGAGTTTATATTGGCGATAACCTTTTTGCTCACGCCAGCACAAAAAAGGGCGTTACCATTACTGCTATTGATTATGATTATTACGCCCGAACCTATATGGGTGCAAGAAGGTTTGAGACTAATGGATTGACGGAGAAAACACAGTAGTAATTCTGTGCATTATTGGTAATAGTTTTGAGTGCATTGAACAACGAAATAAATAAAATGAACGTAGAATTACTCATAACATACTTTGATAATCATCTTACTTTAAATGATGAAGAAAAGCATGCAGTTCGAAACAACTTTTTCGAAAAAAGAGTAAATCGAAGACAATTTATTCTGCAGCAGGGAGATGTATGCAAACTCAATACATTCGTGATTGAAGGATGTTTTAGAATGTATATGGTAGATGATAATGGAAAAGAACATAACCTTCAATTTGCTATTGAAAACTGGTGGATAGGAGACATTGCTAGTTTTCATAGTGAAGAACCCAGCAGATTAAACATTGAAGCGATTGAAAATTCTATCATACTTCAAATCAAAAAGGAAGATCAACTACGATTATTTGTCGATTACCCTAAATTCAACCGGATATTTAGAGTCTTTACCGAGAATGCATTAATTAGTTATCAAAGAAGGGTTCTACAGAACATTAGTTCAACTGCAGAAGAAAGGTATATTGATTTTGTAAATCGTTATCCCGATTTTTTCAATCGTATATCAAATGTACAAATAGCCTCATTTATTGGTGTAACCCCTGAATTCCTGAGCAAAGTAAGGAAAAACATTTCTAAAACATAGCCTGCCATTAATTAATATAGATTAAGATTTTTTCTTAACATAGCTTATTGGCCACGCTTTGTAATCAGTCCTATATTTCAATTGTAATTGAAAAAAAAATCAAAACAGAATAAGGAGTAATTACATGGAAAAAAAGACAATCGTGGTAATTGGAGCAAGCGGGTTACAAGGAAAAAGTGTTGTGAATGAACTTTTTAATCATAGTGCTTTTCATGTCCGAGCAATAACTCGTAATCCTAATAATTATAAAGGTGCGGCTCATGAATCAGTTAAGGCAGATTTAAAGGATATTGCTTCACTAAAAAATGCATTTAAAGATGCTTACGGTGTTTTTGCAGTGACCAATTTTTGGGAAGGTGCTGATGAGGTTGCTCAAGGAAAAAATGCTGTTAATGCGGCAAAGGAAGCAGGAGTGAAGCATTTTATCTGGTCAACACTTCCAAATGTTGAATTAATTAGCGATAGGGAGTTTGAAGTCCCTCATTTTACCGGAAAAGCCAAAGTTGATAACTTTGTAAAAAGTGCCGGATTTAAATATCACACTTTTGTTCAGCCCCCATTTTACTATCAAAATATTTCCGGAATGCTTTCACCTCAGCCAAAAGATGATGGAACAATTGGCTGGACGCTTCCTATTGATCCAACAAAGCAAGTCATTCATATGTCAGATATTAATGATTTGGGTAAAGTGGTTACAGGAGCATTTTTGCGACCGGATGCCATTGGTAATGGCAGTTACCTGTCTTTAGCCACCGAGCTGAATAGCTTTAATGACATTCTTAATTCGTTCAAAGTCAACGGTAATGACTACAGCTTCACGCAAGTGCCTGGTGAGTTGTTTTCAACCTTTTTTGAAGGTGCAAAAGAGTTAACAGAAATGTTTGGCTATTTTGAAAAATATACATACATGGGTCCTAATTCAAAAAAGCAAATTGAATTGGCAAAGCAGGTAGCAATCGGCGAATTCACATCATTAGATGAATGGATAAAATCGGGGATTAGAAAATGAAATATATTATCATTATTACAATGATGCTAGTAATACTTACATCATGCAATAATAAAAATCAAAGTATTGATCAAAATCAGGAAAAGGAGATTGAAAACATGGAAAAAAAAGATAAACAACAGATTGAACAGCTTTTAAGTGAATACAAAAAATCACTAAATTCATCAGATGCAAAACTTGCACAAAGTCTTTATACCAAAGATGGAGTTTTTATGCCATCAGGAGCACCTTCTGCAATCGGTTCAGAAAACATATTGAAAT
>JAOTUT010000155.1 GCA_029863735.1 Ignavibacteria bacterium | reverse complement strand
TTTCATCTAATTTGAATTTATTAATGACTATTTGTTCTTGCTTTCCTTTACTATTGAAAAATTTGAGCTGTTTATTTTTTTTTGCAAGAAAGTTTTTTCTTTGAAGTTCAGATAGTTTGATTCTGAATTTTTTCTCGAGTGCCGTTAAATTATCGTTTATATTTTTATCATCTTGTATATAATAGATTGCAACTGATAAATTATCGAATCCTGATTTTACACCAGTTTTGTAATTCAATTTGAACATTTTATCCTTCTTTAAAGTTGTTGAAAAATTTTTCTGCTTCGTTTAATATCTTAGGTATCATCTCTTGCATTTTTGAATCTTTGAATCGTGCTCCTGAAGCGTTAGTATGACCACCTCCACCAAATATTCCTGCTAATTTATTCACAGGTAATTTTCCTTTTGATCTAAAACTGACTTTGAAACCACTTTTTAATTCTATAAAAAGCATTCCCAACTTAACTCCCTCGATAGATATTATGAAATTAACAAAATTCTCAGTATCACTTTCAATAGCCCCAAACTCGCTAAAATGATTTTGAGTTAATAACATATAACCTATTTTATTTTCAGCAATTAGCTTAAGTGAGGTCAAACATTTTCCAAGTAGTTTAATCTTACTAAGTTTACTTTCATCGTAGAGTTGATCATATATCCCGATTGGATCGATCCCGGTATCTAATAAATCGGCTATAATTCTATGCAGATTTGAAGTTGTTCTTTCAAAACGAAATGAACCTGTATCAGTCATTATAGCAGCGTATAAGGGAGCAGCAATATCTTTAGTGATTTTTAAGATGTCTGTGCTTTTAATAAAATCGTACAGGATATGACCAGTTGCTGCATAATTAGAATCAATAAACTGAAAATTAACAAAATCTTGAGGATCCTGATGATGATCAATGCAAATTTTGAGCTGCTTGGAATCATAAAAAGCTTTTTGCATACTTACCATTCTATCTGCCTTGTTAAAATCCAATGCTATGAGTACATCCATCGAGTCAAAGTAGGAACTGTGCAGAGCTGAATCATATTTTTCAATCACGTTCTCTGAGTCAAGAAATTGAAGATTGTACGGTGTTGCGCTGTGATTAATAATCTTAAATTTTTTCCCTAACATACTTAAAAGTTTACCGAATGCACTTTCAGAACCTATTGCGTCTGCATCGGGATTAACATGGGTAGTAATCAGGAAAGTGTTATTGTTCTTTATTATGTCGGCTAGCTTTTGAAAATCTATCATTAATAATAAAAGGGGCTTTCTATCAAGCCCCATCTTGTAAAGGATTTAAATTGTTAACTATTTAACTAACTTCCCAGGTATTTGCACCGAACAATACTTTTTCCAAATCACCTTTTCCCTTCTTATCAATTACTTTATTGATCTGTGTTCTTATTCCTTCATCATAAGTTTCTTTAATGTATTGTCTGAATACTCCAATTGGACTTGGAAGATCCAATCTGTCCTCTAAATGCGCAAGTATCATAGCATGAACAGGAGTATCTGAAAACTCATCGTGCACCCATAGGTCATCTTTTGAATATTTCCCGTTTGAAATATCTACCGTAACCGGATGAGCACCATCCAACTTTATTCCTTTGTCATGATTCTTACCAAACACCATTGGCTTACCATGTTCAAGAACAAGTACATGATCGTCTTTGGTATCTTTGTTAGTTAGAAGTTCAAACGTACCGTCGTTGAATATATTACAGTTCTGAAATATCTCAAGTAAAGCAAAACCTTTATGCTGACCTACTCTCTTTATCATTTCTTGCAAGTGTTTCGGATTACGATCAATTGAACGGGCAACAAATGTAGCATCTGCGCCAAGAGCAAGTGATAAAGGGTTGAATGGGTAATCAACGCTACCGAAAGGAGTTGTCTTGGTAACTTTACCTTTTTCAGAGGTCGGTGAATATTGACCTTTGGTCAATCCATAGATTCTGTTATTGAAAAGAAGTACTTTGATATCAATATTTTTTCTACACGCATGAATGAAGTGATTTCCACCTATACTCAGTAAATCGCCATCACCGGTTGCAACCCAAACAGCTAAATCGGGATTAGCAATTTTAACACCGGTTGCAATGATTGGTGCACGTCCGTGAATTCCGTGAAAGCCGTAAGTATTCATGTAGTATGGAAAGCGGCTTGAACATCCAATACCGGATACCCACACAATTTTTTCTTTATTTGTTTGAATCAAATCGGGGAAAGTTCTTTGAACCTGTGCAAGAATGGAATAATCTCCACATCCCGGACACCATCGAACATCCTGATCACTTATGAAATCTTTTGCAATATATTTCCGTGTGATTGTTTCTGGACTATTTGCCATTTCCACCTCCAAGTAGAGAATTAATCTTTTCTAAAATATCATTTACTTTAAGCGGTAATCCCCTTACCCGATTTAATTGTTCCACAGGAATTAAAAACTCACTCCTGAGTAAATGTGAAAGCTGTCCAAGATTTATTTCAGGGACCAATATCTTCTTAAAGCTCTTAAGTACCTGCCCTGTATTTTTTGGCATTGGGTTTAAATATCTGAGATGAGCCTGGGATAATTTTAATCCTGAATTTCTCGCTTTTGTAACCGCATCTTTAATTGAACCGTATGTACTGCCCCAGCCTAACACCAACAAGTCCCCTTCCTTTTCTCCATCAATTTTAAGTTCGGGTATGTCGTTAACAATTCCTTTAACTTTTTCTGTTCTTAATCTAATCATTTTATCATGGTTATCAGGATCATAATTGACAGTGCCATAGATATCAGCTTTTTCAAGACCACCAATTCTGTGTTCCAACCCTGCTGTACCCGGAATAGCCCACGGTCTCGCAAGATTTTTATCTCTTAGGTAAGGATAATATCCTTCAGGATCTGTACGGAATTTAACAGAAATATCTGGTAATTCATTCATATGTGGAATTCGCCATGGTTCTGAACCATTCCCCAAATAACCATCCGTTAAAAGGATCACTGGAGTCATATATTTTAAAGCAATCCTTGATGCTTCAATAGCCATATAAAAACAATCACGAGGCGTTCTTGCAGCTAATACACAAACCGGAGCCTCACCATTTCTACCATATAATGCCTGTAAAAGGTCAGCCTGCTCAGTTTTTGTAGGTAAACCAGTGCTAGGTCCGCCACGTTGAACATTGACAATCACAATTGGTAATTCGGTCATCACTGCTAAACCTATAGCTTCTGTCTTTAATGAAAGACCAGGTCCACTTGTAGTTGTTAGAGCAAGATTACCAGCAAATGCAGCACCAATTGCAGAAGTTATTCCTGCAATTTCATCCTCCGCCTGAACTGTCTTAACTCCAAAGTTTTTATAAGCACTAAGATATTGTAATATTTCTGATGCAGGTGTTATAGGATAAGAACCAAGAAATAATGGGATTCCACTTTTAACAGAAGCCGTAAGAAAACCTAGTGCAGTAGCTTCATTACCAGAAATATTTCTGTAAGTACCTTTTGGAAGTTTAGCAGCTTCAACTTTATAACGGGTTGTAAACACTTCCGTCATCTCACCAAAATTATATCCGGCCTGCAAAGCTTTAGTGTTTGCTTGAACGTATTCTGGTTTTGTCTTAAATTTATCTTTAATCCAGTCTTCTGTATTTTTTAGAGGACGATCGTACAACCAGTACATCAAACCAAGAGCAAAAAAGTTTTTACACCTTGCAACATCTTTCGGGCTTAAGGGTAAACCTTCAAGTGCATTTGCTGTAAGTGATGAAATAGGAACTTTATGTAACTCGTAACCACTAAGTGAATCATCTTCTAACGGATTTGAATCAAAATTTACTAGTTTAAGATTTTTCTGATCAAAAGCATCGGAGTTAACTATTATCACTCCACCAGATTTTATTTCTTTAAGATTTTTTCTTAACGCTGCAGGATTCATTGCGACAAGTACATCAGGAAGATCACCTGGAGTATTGATATCTTCACTGCCAAAACTTAACTGAAAACCACTCACACCGTATATGGTTCCAGCAGGTGCTCTTATTTCGGCAGGATAATCCGGAAGTGTGTTTAAATCATTTCCAATCCACGCAGTTGTGTCGCTGAACTGAGAGCCGGTTAATTGCATACCATCCCCGGAATCCCCAGCAAAGCGTACAGTAACACTTGTTAAAACTCTAAAATCCTTCTCTTTAGTTTCTGCCATCTTAAATTTTTCCTAAATATTTTTATTCTTTATCGAAGTTACAAAGTACCATATGATTTATCAATGTAATAATTAGTAATTGTTATTTAACACCCGAAATGATTTTGAAGAATTCCTTTGCATTAACAAAGCCAGTAATTCTTTCGACTTCTTCACCATTTGAATTTAAAATTAACACTGTCGGGACTCCCACAATTTTAAATCTTTCTCTTATATTTTCAACTTCGGGTGAAAGAGATTTGGTCATATCAGCTTTATAGGTTTCAAACTCTTTTGATAACTCAATTACCTCCGGATCGGAAAACGTTAATGCATCTAATTCTTTGCAAGGGATACACCAGTCAGCATAAAAATCAATAACTACACCTCTTCCGGAAATTTCTGTCAACGCATCTTCAGTGAATGGTTTCCATTCAACAGAATTAGTCTCGGATGGAATAAGAGCGTAAACTCCAACTGCCATTATTATTACAGAAAAAACAATTTTAAAGATTCTAAATCCCGTAACAGAGTTTGCAAGTTTCTCAAAAAATAGAAGATAAATTGCCGTTATAATCATAAAAACTGGTAGCACATATCCGGATATACTATTAGGTAGCAAAGGAAGTAAAAAGTAAAGTGCCATACCAATAAGAATGAATCCAAAAATATGTTTAACTGCATCCATCCACTCTCCTGCTCTCGGTAGTTTTTTAATCTTGCCAGAGAAAACTGCAAGAAACAAATATGGAGTTCCAAGACCAACAGCAAGTACAAAGAAAAGTAAAAATCCAAAGAAGGGATCTTGTTTAGTTGCAACGTAAGTTACCAGTCCCAAAACAAATGGACCGATACAGGGTGCCGCAACTATTCCCATTGTTAAACCCATAAAGAATGCCCCATACATTCCCGATTTGGCACCGCCAGCTTTGTTTACAAAACTATCAGGAAGTTTAAAC
>JAOTUT010000208.1 GCA_029863735.1 Ignavibacteria bacterium | reverse complement strand
GATTAAATCAAGACTTCTCGGAGGATAAAATTACACTCGCAGGAGAACTTACTTTTCTGCAAAAAGAAAATGATAAATTTTTAGACGTCACCAAACATATTGAAATTGAGATCCCAATAATTCATAATGTAGAATTATCAGAAAAGAAAATCGAAGCAACGAGCAACGAAATAAGTAGTAAAGAATTAATTTTATCAGAAATTACAGATCATTCCAAAGGAGAAGTAATATCAGCAACAAGATTTTCAACTTTCTCAAGTTGTCCAGCTAAATACAATCTATTATATAACTACAAAATCAGTGATCTGGTTCAGCGATCAAAAGATTTTCGACAGGTAAATATGAAAACTACTTCAGAAGAATACAATCGAAACGAGTTAGACTCTCATCTATTTGATGATCAAAATAATTTATTGGAATACTCAAAATTAAAGGGGAAAATTATTCATTATGCTCTCCGGAAAAATTTAAATAAAGAAAACATTTCATCTTTTGTGGAGGGAAGACTTAAAAATACATTAGGTGATTGGATCCCTCAAAAGTTAAAGGAGGATATTATAGGAGATCTTCTCAGGTTTTATAAATCGGATGAATACAAGTTTATTAATTCATTTCCGAATTTTCAGAATGAGTTTGAAATATATTTAAAGGAAAGGGATTATTATCTTTTCGGAATTCTGGATAAGCTAATTATTGATGAAAAAAAAATAATTATTATTGATTACAAAACTGATAACATTAAAGAAAATGAATTGAATTCGAAAGCAGAAAAATATTTATCCCAGCTTCAATTTTATGCATATATTGTCTCCCGGCTTTTGAGTAAAAGTCAGGAGATAGAAGGAAGAATTATTTTTATCAAATATCCTGATAAACCCTTTGTATTTAATTACGATGATAATTCAGATAGTAATATCAAGTCTGGCATTAATTCTATGATAGAATCGATTAGAAATAGTAACTATTCCGTAAATTTGAGTATCTGTAATGATTGTATATTCGCAGATGATAAGTCGCAGTGTATAAAGATTAATTCAGAATAAATTAACTCAGATTAAACTGGTTTTAAAAATGAATAAAAAATTCAAAGTCATAAGAGACCTGTCCCTGGTTGAAAATGAGCTCAGTTCTGCTCAAGGAGGAGTTATCTCCGTTTCTCTTAAAAAAGAAAACTTTACGCAATTTGCTACAAACTTTGTCTATCAGAATAAAAACATTTTCTTTTATGTTGATAATGAAGAGCTGCTTCGTACTATTAAATTAGATGCGTTAGCGAAGTTCACAATTTTAAAAGAGAAAAATGTCACCAAAGAATTAATGGAAAAGAAAGAATTTTTATACAGACTTTTTTCTATTGTGGTGACTGGTGTAATCCGCGAAGCAGAGGAGCAAAAAACGATAACTAATATAGCACAAAGTTTTATTGAGAAATATTCCGGCAAACTTATTCGAGATGAAAAAGAAACTCCCTCCCCGGGCAAACTGCTATTTGTTGATTCAGAAGAACTTCTTGCTTTTGACGAAATTGGCTTTTAATGCAATGTTTTTGTTTGATGCCAATACATTTTCAATCCATCTAAAAATAATTTTTCGGGGTAATTTGTGCTAAACTATATCTGGGTAGCTTTAATATTGCTCGGTGTAGGTGCTGCACTTTCTACGGATATCGTTAATAACAGCACAGATAAATACAGAAATAATCTTCCCATAGATATCACACTTACGTTTGAGAGGAACACTGACTTACTTACCGAAGGCAAACAGCCCGCAAAAGTTTACGTTAGTGCCAATCAATTCAATAGTTTTTACGATGAAAATATCGAATCAGATATATATGCACAGGCAATCATCAATTATAAAAAAGACATAGCTGAAGAATTCATCACAATTAAAATTGATGAAAGTTCTTCAATAATTTGGAAGGAAATGGCTGCTTCTTCAGGTGAAGCAAGTGATCTGACAGGAAAGATTAAACTTTACAAGCAGATAAACGAATCATCTTTCAAAGCAAAAATTCATTTTGAAGAAGTGTCATTTGCTAAAATGAGTGATGTAACCAATGCAGTTCTTGATTATGCAGGAACAGCAGTAACAATCGCTTTAGGCTTAATTGGTATTATGGCTTTATGGCTCGGTGTAATGAAAGTTGCCGAAGATGCTGGATTGATAAAAATTATTGCAAGATCTCTCAGACCATTTACTAAAAGATTATTCCCTGAAATTCCTTCTGATCATCCGGCAATGAGTTCTATTATTATGAATGTTTCTGCAAACATGCTCGGATTGGGAAATGCTGCAACACCATTCGGATTAAAAGCTATGGAAGAGATGGAAAAGATAAATCCAAATAAAGGAACTGCTTCCAACTCAATGGTCACTTTTCTTGCCATCAACACTGCCGGGTTAACACTTATTCCTGCTACTGCTATTGCCGTACGTGCTGCTTCGGGAAGTTCAAATCCAGCAATCATCATAGGCACAACGATCTTTGGAGCAGTTTGTGCAACTATTGCAGGAGTTTCAGCAGCTAAAATCATTGAAAAATTTTATCTTGAAAATTGGAGTTTTATAAGCTGGTTCAAAAAGAATTTAAAATTTTTCAGTTTGGCTTTTGTAACAATTTTAGCAATAATCTTGTTTTTTATTTCGGGGCTAGTTGCCCGAGCGGGAGAGTTTTTTTCCTTCATTTCTGCTGAAGGATTTAAAGATTTTATCGTAGTTATATCAAAGCTCGCTATTCCATTCTTGATAATAATATTTATTGGCTACGGTGCAATCAAAAAAGTAAAAGTATATGAAAGTTTTGTTGAAGGTGCCAAAGATGGATTTAATATCGCAATAAAAATAATTCCTTTCCTGGTTGCAATGTTAATCGCAATTGGAATCTTCAGAGCAGGCGGCGCAATGGATTGGCTGATAATCATTCTTAAACCAGTTACAAATTTAATTGGAATGCCGGCAGAAGCATTGCCAATGGCTTTGATGCGTCCACTTTCCGGCAGCGGTTCACTTGGAATAATGTCTGAAAATCTTGCTGTTTATGGTCCGGATTCATTCATCGGAATTTTGGTTTCTACAATCTATGGCAGCACTGAAACTACATTTTATGTTTTGGCACTTTACTTCGGTTCGGTGAATATTAAAAACACAAGACACGCTCTTCCTGTTGGTTTGATTGCTGATGCAGCTGGAATTTTAGGTGCTTTATTTATTGTAAAATTATTGTTTAGTTAAATCTATAAACTACTTTCAAAAATGAAAGTCTTTATCACAAGAGAGCTTCCTGAAATTGCATTCAAACTGCTAAAAAAAAATAAAATATCCTTCGATTATTATAAAAAAGACAACCCGATTCCCCGAAAACTTCTCCTTCAAAAAGTAAAAGACTGCAAGGCACTCATTCCCTTGCTCACTGAACAAATTGACAGAGAAGTGATTGATCAAATGCCTGATTGTAAAGTAATTGCCAATTATGCAGTCGGTTATAATAACATCGATGTTCTTTATGCTAAAAAGAAAAACATAATTGTTACAAACACTCCGAATGTATTGACTGAATCAACTGCAGATCTTACTATAGCGTTGGTACTAGCTTGTGCAAGAAAACTATTTGAAGGTGAGAGCTTGTTAAGAAACGGAAAGTTCGAAGGATGGAAACCGAAATTACTTCTTGGTACAGAACTAAGAAATAAAACTTTTGGAATACTTGGTGCAGGAAGAATAGGAAGTGTTGTGGCCAGACGTGCGAAATCTTTTGGAACTAATATCATTTATGTTGATAATAAGAAAAATCCAAGTCTTGAAAAAGAAACCGGGGCCAAAAAAGTTTCATTAAAATTTCTCTTGAATAATTCTGATATTTTATCCATCCATTTACCGCTGAACAGCAAAACATATCATTACTTAAATGATGAAAGAATAAATCAGTTAAAAAGAAATTCAATACTGATCAATACAACACGTGGAGAAATAATTAATGAAAAATCGCTTATCAGATTATTAAAACTTAAAAGATTGATGGCTGTAGGATTAGATGTTTTTGAAAATGAACCAAATATAAATCCGGAACTTTTGAAATTTCCGAATGTATTAGTACTCCCACACCTTGGAAGCGCTACCATTGAAGCCAGAGATAGAATGGCTGATCTTGCTGTAAGAAATGTTATAAATGTTCTTAAAGGAAAACCACCACTTTCGCCCGTTTTTTAATAGCTGATATTGATTCTGGTTGCATCTATTTTAGCTAATAGGTAGTTTTGAAAATAAAAAGTTAGAATTATGAGAATTGGA
>JAOTUT010000154.1 GCA_029863735.1 Ignavibacteria bacterium | reverse complement strand
GTCGGAATTGTAGTATTTGCATCAATCAACTTTGTCATCACACCACCAAGAGTTTCTATTCCAAGAGAAAGTGGTGTTACATCAAGAAGTAATACATCTTTAACGTCTCCTGCTAGTACACCACCCTGAATCGCAGCACCAATTGCAACAACCTCATCCGGATTAACACCTTTGTGTGGTTCTCTTCCAAATAAATCTTTTACAAGCTGCTGAACCATTGGTATCCTGGTTGAACCACCAACAAGGATTACCTCATTAATATCAGATTGAGTTACTCCAGCATCTTTCATTGCCTGCTGACACGGTATTTTGGTCTTATCTATCAAATCGTGAATAAGTTGCTCAAATTTTGACCTGCTCAAATTAATATTTAGGTGCTTTGGTCCATCCTGTGTAGCAGTTATGAAAGGTAGATTAACATCTGTTGTATTTGCAGAAGATAATTCAACCTTAGCTTTTTCAGCTGCTTCTTTCAGTCTCTGTAAAGCCATCGGGTCTTTTCTTAAATCAATACTTTCAGATTTCTTAAACTCATCAGCCAGATAGTCAATTAGTCTTTGATCAAAATCATCACCACCAAGATGAGTATCTCCATTGGTAGATTTAACTTCAAATACACCATCACCTAACTGTAAAATAGAAATATCAAAAGTTCCACCACCTAAATCATAGATAGCAATTGTGTGATCCTTTGTTTTCTTATCTAATCCGTAAGCTAAAGCAGCGGCAGTGGGTTCATTAATTATTCTCTTCACTTTTAAACCTGCAATTTCACCGGCATCTTTAGTTGCCTGTCTTTGCGAATCATTAAAGTATGCAGGTACGGTTATTACTGCTTCAGTCACTTCCTGTCCAAGATAATCTTCTGCTGTTTTTTTCATTTTTTGTAAAATCATTGCACTTATTTCAGGTGGTGAGTAAATGCGGTCCTGAATTTTAACCCTAACAGAGTTGTTATCACCTGCAACAACTTCATAAGGAACCTCACCTTTTTCCGTTCCTACTTCATTAATAAATCTCCCCATAAATCTTTTAATAGAAGAAATTGTATTCTTCGGATTTGTAATTGCCTGACGTTTTGCAGGCTGCCCAACCAATCTCTCACCAGATTTAGTAAACGCAACCACAGATGGAGTTGTTCTTCCACCTTCAGAATTTGGAATTACCACCGGATCATTTCCTTCCATAACTGAAACGCACGAATTTGTAGTTCCTAAATCAATGCCTATTATCTTACCCATTTTGATTACTCCTTATATATTAGATTTACTATTACTTTATATTCTTTTGCAATATTTTTGATTACTGAACTGTTCTTGTTCCCAAGATGAGTGCCAGTTACTTATTTTGTCCATAAGTGATTTATTTTTAACGAGTTAAGCCTATTTTGTTGAGTAGAAATAATCTTACTCCTAAGACAGACATCTTGACAGAATGGCACTTTTAATTGATATAAGACAAGTATGATGACAGAACAGCCTAGATCAACTGAATTCAAGTAATTAGATTTTACTGATTCATAATTTCCTTTGTATGAAAGTCCGGAAGAAAAATGCATTGAAATAGCTGATAGCTTTGATAGTGTAAAATAACTTCGGCCATAAATGAGAAAAGTCTAGATTCAATTGAGTAATTTTGTTTAAAGCAATCGGAGAGAAAATGTTCAACCTGGAAATTTTTGATATAAAGCTGGAGACAGATATACTTGGAAGAAATTTTATTTACTGTGATGAGATTGAATCGACAAACGCAGAACTGCTTTCTGGTAAGCAGCAATACAAAAAAACAGGGACGGTCTTTCTTGCTGAAAAACAAATAGCAGGTAAAGGCAGAATAGACAGAACTTGGCTGAGTGCAAAAGGATTGAACCTTACTTTCTCAATTCTTTTAACCAAAGAAACAGTCGCTGAACTAAATATAAATCATTTAAATTTGATCTCTTCATTGGCAGTTTCAATGGCAATAGAAAACCTTTTTCAGTTAAAGACCGAACTTAAATGGCCAAATGATGTATTAATTGATAAGAAAAAAGTTGCGGGGATACTGATTGAAACATCTATAAAAGGAAATAATATTGAAAGAGTTGTGATAGGAATAGGAATTAATTTAAACCAGATTGCTTTCCATGGTGATTTTAATTTAACACCAACATCTTTAAAGCTTGAACTGAGAACAGAAATAGACAGAGAAAATATCCTCGCTGAAATTTTAAATCTTTTTGAAGAACTTTTAACAGAACTTAGGAATAAACCTGGTAATATTTTAAAAGATTGGCGTAGCAGATGCAAAATGATCGGAGATAAGATTTCAATTACCGATGGTGAAAAAGTCAGGTCGGGAATC
Organism: Ignavibacteria bacterium; assembly: GCA_029863735.1. Next base: position 2,802 of record JAOTUT010000154.1, on the reverse strand, counting down.
TTTTATGATATTGATGATGACGGATTCCTGCTTCTGAAAAGAAACAATGTGGTTGAAAAAATACATTATGGTGATGTGAGTTTTGTCTGATGTTGCTTACTCTTGATATCGGTAATACAAATATCAAATCAGCTTTATTTTTAGGGAATCAGTTAATGAACTTTATTGTTCATCCCGACATAAATGAAGCGGTGGAATATATTAATAAAACCATTTTCAAGAAAGCAGCTATCTGTTCAGTAAACCCTGATTTACAAAAAATACTTTCCGATAAGATATCCTCAAAAGGTGCTTCAATATTTCAAACAAATATCCAACAAAAATTTAACTTGACAATTAAATATGAAACTCCGTCTACTTTAGGAATGGACAGAGTATGTTCATCTGTAGGTGCTTTGGAAATTGCAACTAATGAAAAATTAATTTCAGAGAATCAATCTATTATTACCATCGATCTTGGGACTGCAACTACTATTAATATAGTTTCGCCAGACAGACAATTTATTGGTGGATTAATTGCTCCCGGTGTACACACAATGCTTAATTCATTAAATCAAAATACTGCACAACTGCCGCTAACGAATCAGAAATCGTATTACGGTTTAATCGGTAATTCAACAAACTCTTCAATAATCAGTGGAGTTATAACTGCAACAATTGGAATGATCAATGAGACTGTAGGTCACTTAATCGAAGAATCAAATCAATCTCCGCCAGTGATTTTTGTTACGGGAGGAAATTCAAAAAATATTCTGCCTCTGCTAAAGTACAAAGCATTTTTTGATGAGGCTTTAGTCCTTAAAGGATTAAAAAAGATTTATGATTTGAATAATTGAATTGTGGGATTTATTAAACTGTAATAAGCATATTATCAATCAACCTAGTATTACCAATCTTACATGCAACAAGCACATAATAATCTTTTCCCTCAATCAACTCATCGATAATTTCAAAAGTATCTGCTTCTACTATTTTAATGTAATCAACATTAATTGATTGGACTTTGGAAAAAAGTTCAATCATTTTCGATAGTATAATACTTACTCTTCTTTCACCTGAAGAAATATTTTTTATTGCTAATTGTAGAGAGTGATAAAGTACAAGTGCTTCTTTTCTTTCTGAGGGTGATAGATAAACATTTCTTGAACTCATTGCTAGACCATCCGGTTCACGTACAATCGGACATGAAATTATTTCTAAATCGAAGTTTAAGTCCTTGACCATCTTTTTAATTACTGTAAGTTGTTGTGCATCTTTCTGACCAAAAAAAACAAAATCAGGTTGAACACAATTCACTAATATCAAAACAACAGTTGCAACTCCCTGAAAATGCGTCGGGCGAATCTCTCCTTCAAGTTTTTTGGTGACATACTCAACAGTAACAAAAGTTTGAAAATTTTTTGGATAGATTTCTTCTGTTGATGGGAGAAAAAGATAGTCTACTCCTTCTGTTTTCAGAAGATCATTGTCTTTCTCAGCATTTCGTGGATAACTGTTAAAATCTTCGGCTGGACCAAACTGAGTAGGATTCACAAATATAGAAACTACCGTTACATCACAATTTTTTTTTGATTGCCTGATTAAAGAGAGATGACCTTCATGAAGAAAACCCATTGTAGGTACAAAGCCAATCGTTTTACCGGCTTTCTTTAATGACTTGGAATTTTTCTGGATATCTTGTTTGGAAGAAATAGTTTTAATTCTTGCCTCAGGTCATTAATTCCAGAAGATTGCTAATTGTTTGCTTCAGGTTTTTCCTGTGAGAAATTAGATCTATAAAGCCCTTCTCCAACAAAAACTCCGATTTCTGAAATCCTTCGGGTAAATCTCGACCGATAGTCTGCTTTATTACTCGTGGACCTGCAAATCCAATAAGCGCATTAGGTTCAGCAATATTAATATCACCAAGCATAGCATAACTTGCAGTGGTGCCACCAGTTGTCGGATCAGTAATAACAGAAATATATGGAATACCAGCATCCGCTAAGCGTGTTAATCTTGCACTGGTTTTTGCTAATTGCATAAGGGAGTAAGCGGCTTCCATCATTCTTGCACCACCGCTTTCAGAAACAATTATCAGTGGATATTTATTTTTCACTGCTTTATCTATACACCTTGCAATTTTTTCTCCAACCACCGATCCCATGCTACCGCCAATAAATTGGAAATCCATGCAAGCGAAAGCAACATTTCTGCCTTCCATTTTTCCGGTACCGACACGAACTGCTTCATAAAGTCCAAGCGCCTTAACTGTGCTTGTTAATCGGTCTTTGTATTTTTTTGTGTCTTCAAATTTTAAAGGATCAGGTGACCGCATCTTTTTATGCATTTCCTTAAAACTCTTCTCATCAAGAAGAATGCCTATATATTCCTGACTGCCAATTCGAAAATGATGCTCACATTTAAAGCAAGTCCATAAATTTGCTTCGAGTTGTTTCTTATGAATTATCTCTCCGCAACTCGGGCACTTCTCCCACAAACCATCCGGCAAATCCTTTTTCTGAGAGTCAGGAGATATATTATCTTTTGATCTTTTAAACCAAGGCATCAGCTTCCTTTTTTTACGATGTCTGCATAAATGGTCAAAACTTTTGCAGGATCTTTAGGATCATTTGAATTAATGGTAACAGTACGGCTCATTTTACCTGATCGGTTTTTTGTATCAAGTTCAACTTTTATTGTTCCTTCCTGGCCAGGAGCTAAATTATCCTGGCTAAGTAAAGCAGCAGTGCAACCGCAAGATGTTTTGATATCTTTAATTGATAAAACTGACGATCCTTTATTTGCAAAATTAAAAGTATG
>JAOTUT010000153.1 GCA_029863735.1 Ignavibacteria bacterium | reverse complement strand
AACTGCACCAGCATACTGAGGAACATTTAATCTTATTGTAGGATCAGCTAATAAATGAAATTTCTGAGAATTTACCGAGTTCCAGTCAATCTTCGTTCTGAAAACTGAATAACCAATTGGCACATTTAGATTCATGGTATCTCTGGGCAGGTCAAATAAATAAGTCATCAAAGTATAATTCAAAGCATGATTCTGACCTGAAAATACAAGCCTGCAAGAATTAAACGTGGCTATCGACCCTGCATCTTTCAGGAATAGCAACTCCTCTGCTCCACTTTGAAAATTTGGGATATCATAATATCCAAAATCACATGTCGCTGCACATAAGAAAAAATATTTATCATTATTAAGCTGAGGAATAGATACGGCCCTTTCAAAGATAAATTCGTGAGCCCATAATTCGGGATTTCCATGACCGATATAATTTATGAGCAAAGTTCCCTGATTCATAGTTTTAATAATATCTGCATTAACAGTTGGCTTCCTTCTTCCATTACCAGTAATCACCACCGGATAGTTTGCCGAATAGATTTTTTTCAGGTCAAAAGATTGTGGAATTATTAAATTAGCAAGACGTTCCGAAGGTGCAGTATGTTCACTTCCTTCATAACCAGTTGAAGTGTATCCATCATCAGCAACAAGTGTAATGAGATTTCGCCAGTTCCCTCTTTCGCTATTATTTTCATAATATACAATTTTATCAATGTAATTATTTGCTTCACCTAAGTTTCTTACAGTCAATCTTCCGAAAGCTATATCTGGTTTAGCATCCTCACCATCAATTCTGGCAAAGAAGTCATCAGAACAATATGAATCTCTACCATAAATAAGTTTTAATGATTCTTCGGTTTGCCAGGTTGGTATATAATTATCACCAAAAGTTTCAACATTTTTATAATCATAGGTGCCTTTACCCATGAACATAAAATATTCCGGTTTAATCTGCCAGCTGTCATAAGCATACTTAATAAAGTCTCTGATTGCTGAAATATCACGAATACCACAAGAAAATTCATTGAATATATTTTCAACATCAATAACAATTGTGGAAATTGGTACCCGTGCCTGACTTTCGCGATAAGATTTTAATCTGTTTGAAGCATCGAGAAAATTTTTATGTGATATTATAATGAACTTCGCCCCATCCTGTATCCCCCTGATATTTGAATTAACAATAGCGGTTGGGTTGGATGGTGTGAGATAACTTCCATTACCAACAGCAATGTACTTTTTAGTTGAATCCGAATTTTCAGAAACCTGGAATCTGAAATCTCCGCCACTCGGCCAGCCGGGTTTCGGATCGACTATTTGAATATTGGCAAAATCGGTAACATCAAAAACATTAATATCAGAAGATGGAAAACCATTGAGATAATACTCAACAATTGCAGAGGAATCTTTTGAAAAGAAAATAAGTTTGTTTTCTACAGGTTTTAAATCCTTCTCATAAGTAATTTCAAAATAATCAAGATATCCAACAGAAGTAACAGAAGAAGAACTTAATGTAAATTTCAAGACGCTCCGATCGTCAGGCAAAGTCCCGTTAAAAACGGCAGTTCTTATGTGTGGTTCACCGACAGTGTAAGAGGCATTACCATAACCGGCAAGCGATCCGGAAAAAATATTCGCTGAATTTTCTGCCACAGTTAAAATGAATGATCCCTGTGAAGCATTAATAAATCTGAAATTATAATTTATGGGATAAGCAGAATTTCTGTTATCAAGCTTGTTAATATAAGTTCTGCTGGGAATGTTCTGGGAAAAGTCATCCCCCATAAACTGTCTACCTGATTTTGCCAGGTTTATTCTATCAATTTCGTAATCAGTAAATGCAACAGTGGAAGTTTGTATGTAATCAGCATTTGTATTTAAGCTTGATTTGTTCTGTATCCTTTTACCATTTTCACCGTCAACTGTAATCCAGTAATAAGTTTTATCAGAAAATGGATGATTAAATCTTTGAATAGTATTGGTTAGCGGATCAAAATCTCTAAACTGGCTTCCTCTCCCGTAGAAAAGAATATAGTCACTTTGATCAAAGCTGCCATCATTTTCTCCAGAAACAAATATCGCATTCTCAATCAAATCATCGGGACGAGGAGCAGTGACTAATTCAGATAATACCTTGCCACCATTGTTGTAAATTTTAATTGTTCGCGGATCAACAGAAGAAACATTAAATCCAAAAGATTCAAGTCTGGCTCTGTCTAGTTTATAAATTCCTTCGGCTTGTGCTTCAAATCTTACCCATTGACCTGTTGCAAGCACACTACCACCAATCTTTGATAATTTGTTTTGGGCTTTAACCCAATATTGAGCTGCATCATAATTTATTATCGAAAACTTCAGTAATTCATCCTCTGCTTTTTTTCCTGAAAACTGAGCGTTTCCATAATCAATTTGAATAACGATCTTTGAGTACAATTTTATCGTATTAGTATTAACATCAAATTTTACCGGGAATAATCTTATATCCTGAGTCCCTAAACCTCTTGCAATTCCATAGTCACCAAATGAAGCGAGTTCAGGAAAATCCTCATAATTGTAATATTCAGGTGAGACCTCATATTTCAGTCCATCGAGAAAATTTTCTTTTTGGATGGTGGGAATTGGTACAATACTACCATCGATTTGTTTATAAGTAGAGCTAACTACTTTAATCGAATTACCATATTCAGATGGGACGCCAATAACTAACTTTCTTTCCTGAACAGAAGGGATTCCCCAGGGAATTGATTCATCAGTGTAACCATATGCAAAATCAATTTTCCTGTATTCTTGGCCATTTATTTTTATCAAAGAAGTATCTATATACTGCGGGGTAAATTCAATAATTATCGAATTCTGATTTGAAGCAAGAATCTTGATATCCTGTTGAGGAAATAGAAATGCGGAAAACGCCAGAATTATGGTTACGGATTTGCTAATCATTTTAAGGTAATTAAAAATTACTCTTTAGATATATTTTTACAGTTACTTTTTATAATCTGATACTCATTTCTGAATATCAATGATGTAGCAAAACCCGATTAAAACTCCTTTATTTTGGATGAAATTTAGTCAACTAAATGCTTACCAGTCAAGTCATTTCTTTACTGTGAGCGATTTCACTTTTTCGACTATTTCCTTAGTTTTTATAAAGGTAACTGGCAAGGATGAAGCAGTCCAGAGCACTTTTCTATCAGTTCCAATTATCACAATCAATCTTTTATTCATTCCCAAAAAATTGATAGCATCGTATTGTTTGCTAACAATCTTATCTTTATCGGCAAGCAGTGGAAATTTTATGTTTAGCTTATTGCAAAAATCTAAATGCGATTGAACAGTACCAGCGTTGATGCCCAATACTTTGATCCCATTTTGAATGAATTCATCAAAGTTATCATTATACTCTGAAAGCTGAGTGGAACAAACCGGCGTGTCGTCTTTGGGATAAAATACAAGTAAAATTTTTGTATCGAGATTTTTATAGAGTTCAAAATCTTTTCCAGATTCATCTTTTAGTATAAAGTTCGGGGCAACATCACCAACATTCATAGTCCCAGTAACTCCTTTTTACTTTTCATTGCACTGATGCAAAACTGGATGTGTTCTTCAAGTGGAATTCCAATTCCTTCTGCTCCATTTTTAATATCATTCCTGTTTACAGCTCTTGCAAATGCTTTGTCTTTCATTTTTTTCAGAACTGATTTTACTTCAACTTCATCTATTGATTTTGATGGTCGGACATAAGTAACAGCTGTTAAAAATCCTGCAAGCTCATCACAGGCAAATAATACTTTTTCTAATATTGAATTTCTTGGGACACCAGAATAATCTGCGTGGGATAAAATAGCATTCCTAAATTCTGCTGAGAAACCTTTTTCCTTTAATATTTCATTTCCTTTAAAAGGATGTCCTTCTTCAGTTGGATACATTTCATAATCAAAATCGTGAAGCAATGCAACGTTACCCCAAAAGTTTTCATCTTCGTTCTGCTTTTCTGCATATGCTCGTACACAAGCTTCAACAGCTAGAGCATGCTTTAGCAGGCTTTCACTTTTTGTGAATTCTTTCAGAATTGAAAAACAATATTCTCTGTCTGTTTCAATATTACTCATAGCTTACTCTCCTGTTTATCTTTATTCATTATTTGGATTAAATGAAGGACATAAATCCCCAATCGTACACTCTGTACATTTTGGTCGTCTGGCTATACAAACTTTCCTGCCATGATTCATTATATAATGACCAAGATTAATCCAATCATTTTTGGGAAACAGTTCTTTTAATTTCTCTTCTATTTTTGCCGGATCTTTTGAATCAACAAATCCCATCAGGTTTGATAACCTGATTACATGAGTATCAACTGCAATTGCTGGGATTCCAAATGCATTTCCCGCAACCACTGAAGCAGTTTTTCTTCCAACCCCGGGAAGTGAATTCAGCGAATCAAAATCTTCGGGGACTTTTCCATTAAAATTTTCTAAAAGAGTCTTGCAGCAATTTTTTATACTCTTTGCTTTTTGCCTGTAAAAGCCTGTCGAAAAGATATCTTTTTCTAATTCCTGATTAGCTACTCGCAAATAATCTTCCGGCTTCCTGTATTTTTTGAAAAGAGATTTAGTAACCAGATTCACTCTTTCATCCGTGCACTGAGCCGACAAGATTGTAGAGATGAGCAGTTGAAATGGCGTCTGATATTCCAATGCGATACTCGCTACAGTATATTCTTTTTTTAGTCTTCTTAAAATTTCTGCAGCCCGGGTATTTTCAGATTTTTCACTTATCCTTGTTAAACTTTTCATCTTTTATTTTCAATCTTTCAACCGGGATATTTTTTAATATATGACTTTGAAGTATTTCTTCAACATCGTTAAGTGTAACTTCGCCATACCAAATTTGCTCAGGGTAGACAACAACAGTAACTCCATACTCACAGGCATCCAGGCATCCGGCTGCATTTGAACGAACATTAGAACTTAATCCTAATTCCTTCAATCGTTTTTTAAATAATGCACGAATTTCGATACTGTTTTTATCAAAGCAACATCCCTTTGGATGACCCTCAGGTCTTTTGTTCTCACAAACAAAAATATGTTTTTCGAAGCGTTTCATTTAGGTTGACAATTTTTTTAGAAAACGCTTTAAACATATAAATATTTAA
>JAOTUT010000152.1 GCA_029863735.1 Ignavibacteria bacterium | reverse complement strand
TAAAACACTTGCCGGTACATCGGTAGGATTTTGTGTGCAGAAGAAAACCCCAACACCTTTCGATCGAATAAGCTTTATAATTGTTTCAATCTGTTCGAGCAGTGCTTTGGAAGCTTCTTTAAAGATCAGATGGGCCTCATCAATAAAAATCACGAGCTTAGGTTGTGCAATATCACCCTCTTCGGGGAAAGAGGAATATATTTCCGCAAGCAGTGAGAGCATAAAGGTAGAGAACAATTTAGGTTTATCCTGTAAATCAACAAGGCGAATGATAGAAATAACACCATGTCCTTTATCATCAATTCTTACGAGATCATCCACCTCAAAAGATTTTTCGCCAAAGAAAAGCTCTGCACCCTGCTGCTCAAGCTCAATTACTTTGCGGAGAATTGTACCAACGGATGAAGAAGAAATACGTCCGTAATCATTTTGTATTTCTTCTTTACCTTCGTTGGTTACATATTGTAAGATTTTCTTTAAGTCCTTTAAGTCCAGGAGAGGAAGTTTTTTATCATCACAATATTTAAAAATCAGAGACATATAACTTGACTGCGTTTCGTTAAGCTCAAGAATTTTAGACAACAGGACCGGACCAAATTCAGAAACTGTTGCACGGAGTCGAGTTCCCTTTTCATTAGAAAGTGTTAGCATTTCAATCGGGAAGCCATTCGGAGTAAATGGCAAACCAATTTTAGTGTGTCGCTCATCTATTTTTGGATGCTTATTTCCGGGTTTTGCCAGCCCGCTTAAATCCCCCTTTACATCCATTACTAAAACAGGAATACTTTTAGATGAAAGCTGCTCGGTAATTATTTGCAAAGTTTTTGTTTTGCCTGTGCCCGTGGCACCAGCTATTAATCCGTGCCGGTTTAAAGTTTTTAGAGGAATATTTACAAGGAGATTGTTAATACATTCTCCTTCATAAATAGCTCCGCCGAGTGTTATGTAATCACCTTTAAAGGAATATGCCGAATTTATTTCTTCTGCGAATTTTTCTTTAGAACTCATTTTATTATTCGATGATTTTATAAAAGAATTATATAGTTAAATTTATGAAAAGCTTAGAATTAATTATCATTTATGTAATAAAATAGATTTTAAAATAAAGGAAAACTAATGAAAAAACGTTGTCCATGGCCATCAGACGATTCTTTAATGATCAAGTATCACGATAAAGAATGGGGTGTCCCGCTTCACAACGACAGAAAACTTTTTGAGTTTTTAATTCTGGAAGGATTCCAGGCAGGATTAAGCTGGAGAACAATTCTTCATAAAAGAGAAAATTTTAGAAAAGCCTTTGACAACTTCGACTTCAATAAAATTGCAAAGTATGACAGACGAAAAATCAATTCTTTATTAAAAGATGAAGGAATCATCCGAAACAATCTGAAGATTGAAAGTGCGATAACTAATGCAAAAGTATTTATTCAGATAAGAAAAGAATTTGCCACATTTGATAAGTACATCTGGGGGTTTGTGAACGGCAAACCGATTCAGAATAAATTTAAATCATTGAAAGAGCTTCCAGCCAAAACAAAACTATCAGACAAAATCAGTGATGATTTGAAAAAAAGAGGATTTAAATTTGTAGGATCAACAATTGTCTATGCGCACATGCAGGCAATAGGGATGGTGAATGATCACATTACGGCCTGCTTTAGATATAAAAACTTGTAGGTGCTGTTAATTATAAAGTTATTTATTTAAATTATTGATGTAAATCCACTCATTAAAATCATTTTCTTTAAGGAGTCGTTATGAAGAATAAACTACTTTTATTTGCATTATTCATCTTGTTTAGTGCACTAATGTATGCGCAGAATAAACCTCAAATCTCATTTGAGGAATTAATTCTTCGCGTAGAAGAAAATCCTCAGTTTTTAATTGAAGCAAGAATGCTTACTGCTCAATTAGATATTCCACACACAATTTATTTACCCGAAGGTATATTTATTCAGGCAATGGGAGTTGAGAATAATAAAGTTGTTTATGCAATCTACAATAATATGCTTGATATATATGATAATGGTGAAACAGCATTTTGGACAGAGATTGCAAACCGATTTGATTTAACAAAGGCACGTGTTCATATTTTAAACAAGCCAACACAAAATTCAACTCTTGGATTTCCTGAACCCCAGGAAAATCCGCTGTTAACGGAGATGCTTATTATTCCTGACTGGACATCAGATGGCGTGATGACCTTCGATGCGACAACCGGTGATTTGTTAAACCAGAATTTTATAATTGATCCAACAAATCTTTCATCACCCAAAGAAGCAAACCTTGCACCATGGGGAAACATAACAGTTTCAGATCAAATTGATGATGGTGTAATGGAGTACGATACGGCAGGAACATTTATAATATTTTTTGCCCCGGCGGGTGGTGTAAATAATGCTATTCTTGATAATATTCGTGGTCACAATTTTAGGCCAAATGGTAACTTGGTTGTTACGGTTGGAGGAGGAGCCAATGATGACGCTGTTGCGGAGTTTGATAATACAGGAACTTACCTCGGTAACTTTATAGCCAATGCCGCCGGCGGATTAAACAGTCCTTTTGATATAATATTTAGATCCAGTGATTGCCTTGTTTCTGCCAGTTCAAGCAATGCAGTTCATCGCTACGACTTAAGCGGAAATTTCATAGATCTTTTTGTTCCATCAATTTCATTCCCACAGCAAGTTTTTGAAATGTCAAACGGAAACGTAGCTGTTGCAGGGTTTTCAACACCATCGGGAATATATATTTACAGTTCCACAGGCACGTTACTAAACACACTAACGGGTGTTTCTGGACCTCGCAGTGTTTATCAACTTCCAAACGGAAATTTTATCACAACAAATGGAGCAGGAGTTTATGAACTTGATGGAACAACAGGCAATTTAATAAGAACGATTGTCTCTGGTGTAAGCGCGCAGTATGTATCTCTCTACGATTATAACACAATACCTGTTGAGCTAACATCATTCAGAGCAAACGTTGTTGGAAATAATGTTGAGCTAAGCTGGTCAACAGCAACCGAGACAAATAACCAGGGATTTGAAATTGAAAGAAGTGAAAATAATATTGAATTTAATAATATCGGTTTTGTTCCCGGTTTCGGAACTACAACAGAAACAAAGAGCTACAGTTATACAGATCAGTCTATAAACAGTGGGACACACTATTACAGGTTAAAACAAATTGATTTCGATGGAAGCTTTAATTATTCGGATGTTGTGGAAGCCGTTGTATCTTTGCCCACAGCTTTTAATCTCGAACAGAATTATCCAAATCCGTTCAATCCATCAACATCAATTCAGTTCTCGTTACCTGTTGATGCACAGATAACTATAAATGTCTACAATTTAGTCGGTGAAAAAGTAGCGGAAGTTGCAAATGGAAATTTTGCTGCCGGCTCACAAAAAGTAACCTTTAATGCAAGTGCGTTAACCAGCGGCATTTATTTTTACCGCTTAGATGCAACAGCTAATAACGGTCAAACTTTCTCGGATGTTAGAAAGATGTCACTGCTCAAATAAACAATGGTTACTTTTTTAATATTAAAAGCGTCACTTACCGTGGCGCTTTTTTTGTTTGTTTCGAATAAATTATGGGAATAAATTAATCGGCACTTACAGTGTGATTTTAGATGAAGAAAATGAAAAAATATATAATCGCAACAGTTCTTTTATTAATCTTAATTATTACTTCAAATATTCACGCAGATGAAATTACTGACAAACTGGATTCACCTGATTGGTCAATAAGATATGAGACGGTAACATATATAATTGATAACAATTTAGTGCAATATACGTCTGCTTTAGCGGACAGAATTTTCATTCAGCCTTCCTTAGGAATAATGCATCATTTTCTTGAAGGGCTTTTTGCATTACAGTATGTAAATATAGAGCAATCTATATTCCAATTTATTAATATGTGTGATCAATTTCCTCAAGAACAACCTCTTTACTACAAAGTTAAAGCTACTGGGTTTCTAGTTGCACTGGATAATCTAACTACAGTTGACTATGTTTTTGAATATATAAACATAGACCCGATAGAAAACGGCGAACGATTTATTCCGCTTCTCAAGGAAATCGCTGTTAAAATGCCTCAACATTCACAAACCATTAAGGAACTATTAGTAAACATTAAAGATAACTCTGACAGCTATTTGTTGAGAAGGGAAGCAATCGAAGATTTAATATTTTTATTTGGGGAAAATAATTTACACAATGAAATCCTTGCTTCAATAACTACTGATACTGATGCTAACATAAGAAAATTTGCTATGGAACATTATAATTTTGCCGACAGGGAAGACTTATTAAAACAGCAAATTCAAAATGATGCACACAGGTATTTAAGAATTATGTATGTAGAAGATATTTTGAAGAATTATAGTCAACCGGAAGATTTAAAATTTGTTATCGATTATCTGCCTTTTGAACCCGATACAAATGCAAGTTGGAATATAGAAAGCCAGATTGGTTTATTCTTCCCCCCAAAACCAGAAAATTTGGAATATAATGAGTTAATCTCAAGGCTTATTTCTTACACAGATGAAATGTTTCGATACGGTTGGATTGAAAACGGAGAAACCCGAGATTATTATGCTGAGGGACTTACAGAAGTTAATGAGTCTATTAAGAAGATTAACGAAACAATAGAAGCGTGTTCAATTATAAATAAGCAACTACTTCCACAGACAGAACAAGATTTGCAGGAACAGTTAATTACAGAAGAAGGGTATAAGTTTCTGCATTATTATACAATTTATATAAAGGAAGAAATTGAAGACGAGTTCGGCCACTGTCCGTAGCTAAAATCTACATTCTTTATATCACTTCATTATTAATCAGAATAACATATATTAGCCCCTGCGTAACATATTTTCCGCTCAACACAATTATTTAAGCATATTTATAAAAGAAGTATATTTTTGTCGGCCATTAACTTTTATTTGGTTAATTACTACAATCTGTAAAAAAAAGCTGTCTTAAGTACAAACTCAATTGGGAAAAAATTAAGGGATATTTATGAAATTTAGTAAGAGCACCCTGATTAAACTGGGCTCCGTCGTTGGAATTGTAGTGCTGGGAGTAATAATAATGTTTGCTCTCGGTTCTTCCGAAAAGGAAAGCAATAAAAGAGAAGTTGAACCCGAAG